>JAYVDG010000467.1:0-4072 GCA_043749525.1 Phenylobacterium sp. | reverse complement strand
GGCCTCCTATTCGGTGGTGGCCCAGGTGATGGCGGCCCTGTCGACCTCCGGCTTCACCTCGATCAACCTGATCACCGACACCGGCGGCCCCTCGTCCGGCGGGACCCCCGCCTCGGACAAGCCGGCGGGTTGAGGCCGGCATGACGCGCACCCGGCCGGACTTCTCCGCAGCGATGATCGTCTCCGTGCTCCTGCACGGCAGCGCGTTGATCGCCGCCCTGGTTTCCTGGCCCAAGGCGCCGGCCCAGGTGGGAACCACCGTGCCGGTGAACATCATCTCCAACGCCACCTATACCGACCTGCGCGCCGCGGCCCAGGCCGCCCAGGCGCAGATGGCGACCACCGAACAGCCGGTCCCCGACGCCCCGCCGCAGGCCGCGGTCGAGGCCCCGACGCCTGACCCGGCGCCGCCCGCCCCAGCGCCCCTGCCGCAGCCCGTCCCGACCCCGATGAAGCCCGCTCCGGCGCCCGCCAAGCCCACCGTCGATCCCACCGCCAAGGGCCAGCAGAAACCCGCCGCCAAGCCGCAGAAGGCGCTCGATCTCGACGCGCTGTCCGCCAGCATCGCCAAGTCCCGCCCCTCCGGCGGCAAGACATCCTCCGCTGCCAAGGGCCCCGCCAGGCAGGAGACCGCCCTGGAGGCCCGCGCCGCCGCCGGCGCGGGCAAGGGCGTCTCGGCCAGCGCGCTGGCAGGCCTTGTGAGCCAGTTGCAGCGCCGCTGGAATCCCAACTGCGAGGTCGAGGGCGGCCGCGACGTGCGCGTTCGCGTCACCTTCACCCTCTCGGCCACCGGCCAGGTCGTGGGCGCGGTCGAGGCCGGCGGCCAGGAATCCTCCTCCAATCCCGTGGTCCGGGCGGCCGCCGAACGCGCCATCCGCGCGGTCCGTCAGGCCGCCGCCGACAAGGCTCTGCCCCGCGAAGTCTACGGCCAGGCCTGGGCCCCCACCTTCAACGCCAAGGAGGCCTGCCAATGAGCCGCCCCAAGGAAACCCGCCCCATGCGACTGAAGGCCCTCTGCCTGGCGCTCGCCAGCCTCATGCTCGCCACCGTGTCGCTGGCGACGCCAGCGGCCGCCCAGATTGAGATCAACGTCAACAAGGGCGACGTCCAGCCCCTGCCCATCGCCATCCCGGCGTTTGGCGGAACCCGCGGCGCCGACATCGCCCAGGTCATCACCGGCAATCTGGAACGTTCGGGCCTGTTCGCCCCCATTGGCCAGCAGACCTATATCGAGAAGAACCTCAACGTGGCCGTCCAGCCGCGCTTCCCCGACTGGAAGGCGATCAACGCCCAGGCCCTGGTCAATGGCCAGGTCACCGTCGAGGGCGGCCGGCTGCGGGTCGATTTCCGCCTGTGGGACGTCTATTCCGAACAGCAGCTGCTGGGCCTGCAGTTCACCTCCACCCCGGAGAACTGGCGCCGCGTGGCCCACAAGATTTCCGACGCCGTCTATGAGCGGCTGACCGGTGAGAAGGGCTATTTCGACACCCGCATCGTCTTTGTCTCGGAGACCGGCGGGCGCCTGAACCGTACCAAGACCCTGGCCATCATGGATCAGGACGGGGCCAATCCCAGCTACCTGACCGACGGCTCCTACATCGTGATGTCGCCGCGCTTCTCGGCCACCAGCCAGGAGATCACCTACATGACCCTGCGGCCGGAGGGTTCGGCCATCTACCTGTTCAACCTGGAGACGGCGCGCCGCGAAAGCATCGGCCAGTTCCCGGGCATGGTCTATGCGCCGCGCTTCTCGCCGGACGGCGGCCGCGTCGCCTTCTCCGTCGAGCGGGGCGGCAACAGCGACATCTATGTGATGAACCTCAAGAGCCGCGCCTCGGCGCGGCTGACCTCCGACCCCGGCATCGACACCTCGGCCTCGTTCTCGCCGGACGGGACCAAGATCGTGTTCAACTCCGACCGCGGCGGGTCGCCCCAGCTCTACATCATGAATTCCGACGGCTCGGGTGTCCGTCGCATTTCCTACGGATCAGGGCGCTATACTACGCCGGTCTGGTCTCCCGTGGGGGACTTCATCGCCTTCACCAAGCAGACGGGCGGCGAGTTCCACATCGGGGTCATGCGGCCGGACGGCTCGGATGAACGGCTTTTGACCACCAGCTATCTCGACGAAAGCCCCACCTGGGCGCCGAACGGGCGGGTGCTGATGTTCAGCCGGGAAACGTCGGGCGGGCCGCCGCGTTTGTGGACGGTGGATGTTACAGGTCGGATCCTGCGGCCGGCGCCCTATCCGGGCTCCGGCTCAGACCCGGCCTGGTCTCCGCTGCTCAACTAACGAGAGAATTCAGGTGTAACGTTTGCATAGTGGCGGTCATTTGAAATGTCCGGCACATGGAAATGTAGGTACAGTTTAGTGAGTGGCGCGGTTGGCGCCGGCGAAACCCAGCTTAAGGAGAAGCCCGACATGAGCTTCAGCACCAAGCACGCCCTTCGACTGGCGCTTGTCACCACCGCGGCTCTGTCGATGGCCGCCTGCGCCACGAAGACCAAACCCGGCCCGGGCCCGGGCCCCGGCCCTGGTCCCGGCCCCGGCTACCCGTCGCAACCGGGCCCCGGCCCCGGCGTCGGCAACGTGGTCCCCGGTTCGATCCAGGACTTCGTCGTCAACATCGGCGACCGGGTCTATTTCGACTTCGACCAGTACGACATCCGCTCCGACGCCGGCCCGGTGCTGGACGCCCAGTCCCAGTGGCTGATGCGCTATCCCAGCGTCCAGGTCCGCATCGAAGGCAATGCCGACGAACGCGGCACCCGTGAATACAACCTGGCGCTTGGCGCCCGTCGCGCCAACTCGGTCCGGGAATATCTGGTGGCCCGCGGCGTTTCGCCGGCGCGGATCTCCACCGTGTCCTTCGGCAAGGAACGCCCGATCGATCCGGGTGTCAGCGAGGACGCCTATCAGCGCAACCGGAACGGCCACACCGCCATCACCGGCGGCGCGCGTTAAGTCGCGCTAAGTACCAGCTCGAGGAGAGTGCGAGAGGGGTCCCCGGAGCGGGACCCCTCTTTGCGTTCTGGACTAATCCTATGGACGGGCCCCAATTTGGCCCACCCGACCTGAAGATGATGAGCGCATGACCCTTCGCCGCCTCGCCCTCGCCTCCGCCGCCGTCCTGACCCTGGCCAGTACGGCGCCCGCTTTCGCCCAGACCCCCATCGATCCCCTGGACGCCCGCGATGCACGCCGCCTGGACCGCATGGAGCAGGTGATGCGCGAGCTGCGCGCCATCGTCTTCCAGGGCCGCGATTCCGGGAAGCCGGTGGTCGTCCAGCCCGCCGAGACCGACTACCAGCTGCAGGAGCTGACCCGGCGCATCGCCGACCTGGAGCAGGCCCTGACTCGGGTGAACGGCCAGCTCGAGACCACCAACCACGACCTGGAACTGGCCCGCCGCGATACCGAGGCCCTGAAGCGCGACAACAAGGCCCTGGCCGACCGCCTGGGCGGCGTGGAGCAGAAACAGGCCGCCCCAGCGCCGGAGACTCCCGCTCCCGACCTGGCCGGCGGCTCGGCCAATGCGGCCGCGCCCGTACAGTCAGCATCGGAGGCGTTCACCGCCGCTCGCCAGCTGATGCTCAGCGGCGACTATACCGGGGCGGAGGGCGCCTTCCGCGACTATGTCGACCGCTATGACGACAGCGCCAAGGCCCCGGAGGCCCACTACTGGCTGGCCAAGACCCTGGTGGCCCGCGGCGACAATTCCGACGCGGCCCAGGCCTATATCGCGGCGATCCGCGGGTGGCCCGCCACCGGCTGGGCGCCCGACGCCACAGTGGAGCTGGCCCGCGCCCTGATCGTCCTCAAGAAGCCGACCGACGCCTGCCAGATCCTGGGCGAGTTCGACCGCCGCTATCCCAAGGCCGTGGCCGCCGTGAAGGGCCGCGCCGCCGCCGCCCGGACCCAGGCCAAGTGCGCGGCCTAGCCGCCGCTGTCCAACAAGGTCTCGACGGCCGCCTGCTGAGCGCTTCCCCCGCGCCGATCGCCGTGGCGCTTTCCGGCGGCGGGGATTCCCTGGCCCTGGCGCTGATCGCCGCCGGTTGGGCCAGCGCCCAG
>JAYVDG010000466.1:0-4075 GCA_043749525.1 Phenylobacterium sp. | reverse complement strand
CCCGCGCAGGCGGCGATGTCGGCGGGCGCCACGAAGGGCATGTCCCCCTGCAGGTTGAGCACCACGTCGTGGGCGCCGCCGGGGTCCAGCTCCGCCAGGGCCGCCACCAGCCGGTCGGAGCCGGACGGCAGGTCGGGGTCGGTGAGCACGGCGCGGCCGCCGGCGGCCAGGACCACGTCCACGATCTCCGAATCACCGGCGGCGACCGCCACCGGACCGAGGTTCGCGGCCTGCGCCTGGCGCAGAACCCGCACAATCATCGGCAGACCTTCGATATCCGCGAGGGGCTTATTCGGGAGGCGAGTCGCGGCTAGACGCGCAGGGATAAGGACGATCAGGTTCATGTGGCACTGAGCGAATGAGAGAAAGTGGGAACCGCCCGCATTCCGCTCCAACTCCAAAAATGCCCCGATCACGGACGTGATCCGGGGAGCGACCAACTGGCCGGTTGCGCCAGCGCCGGTAGCGTGTAAGAGACGCGGGCGCAATAAGGGGCGGGGATTCCCGCGCTTCCGCCGGTCTTCGGACCGGCCGATTAGAGGGCCGATTTCAAGACGATGAGCGACCTTACGTTCAACAAAGTCGCCGGCGCCGTGCTGGCGACGGGTCTGGCCATTGCGGGCCTTAGTCAACTTTCCTCCGGTGTGTTCGCGACCGAAAAGGCGGAAAAGCCCGGTTACGCCATCGAGGTGGTTGAAGACGCCACCGGCGGCCCTGTCGCCGAGGCTCCCATCGACTGGGGCACCGTCCTGCCGAAGGCCGACGTCGCCGCCGGCGAAGCGGTCTTCGCCAAGTGCAAATCCTGCCACACCATCGACAACGGCGGCGCCAACGGCACCGGCCCGAACCAGTGGGGCATCGTCGGCCGCAAGCCGGGTTCGCACCCGGGCTTCGCCTATTCCGCCGCCATGACCGACTACGGCTCCAAGAACCCGGTCTGGGACTTCGAGCGCCTGTCGGTCTTCATCACCAATCCGGCCAAGGACGTGCCCGGCACCAAGATGGGCTTTGTCGGTCTGAAGAAGTCCGAAGACCGCATCAACCTGCTGGCCTACCTGCACACCAAGGGCGCCACCATCCCGTTCCCAGCCCCCAACCCGGCCGCTGCTGCGGCTCCGGCCGCCGGCGCTGCGGCCTCGGCCACGGCCCCCACCGCGACCGGCTCTACGGCCACGCCCCCGGCCACCGCCGGTGGCCCTGCTGGCCAAGCCCCGACCACGGGCGCGGCGGCGGCTCCGACCGCCACGAAATAAGACTTCTGCTCATCCCTTCGGGGGAGAGACGGACAACAGGACCCTCCGCATCGCGGGGGGTCTTTTCGTATGTGCTCAATCCCGTCATCCCGGGCGACCGTAGGGAGACCCGGGACCCAGGGGGATTGATTGCGGCCCCTGGGTCCCGGCTCTCCGCTTCGCTGCGGCCGGGATGACGTCGTAAGTTGGTGGAAGGCTTAAAGCCGCCGATATCCCGTCGGCTGACCCGTGCTCGTCGCCCCGATCCGCGCCACGGCTTCGGCGAGCGGCTCGATGGCCGTGGCCATGTGGTGGGCGTTGGCGTGCAGGATGGTCTCGGCGTCCAGCAGGATGGCGACGTGGCCGCGCCAGAAGACCAGGTCTCCCCGGGCCAACGCCTCGACCGGTCGCCCCATCAACGCCTGCTGGTCGGTGTCGCGCGGACAGGCCCGGCCACAGGCCAGCAGCGCCTGTTGCACCAGACCCGAGCAGTCCAGGCCCAGGCTCTCGCGGCCGCCCCACAGATAGGGCGCGCCCAGATAACGCGTGGCCACCGCGACATGGTCGGTCTCGAACACGCCGATGGGCGACAGATGCGCCTCGACGAACCAGCCGGAATTCGCAGCCTTTACGAACCGCCCCTCGCGGGCCTCGACGGCGATCAGCGCGCCCAGCGAATAGGGCCCCAGCGCCGGGCTCTTGATGCTGGCCTCTTTGAAGGCATAGGTGCGCAGGGCGCAGACCCGGTGGGTCGGCGTGATCGCGAGCGGCGACAGATCGGCCTTGGCCACATAGCCCACATAGCCGTCGCGGGCCGCCTGGCCCCAGCAGAAGCCGCCGGCCTCCGCCAGTACGTCGAAGGTCTCGCCGAACAGCACCTGGTCCACCTGTTCGGCGTCAGGGTCAGCCGCGGCCCGCAGGGACGCGGCGGCTGACACCGCTGTCATCGGCGTCGGATCGGCATAGGCGCCCGCCGCCGTCAGCCCCTCAAGGGACCGGGCGCCGAGGTCGGGGCGGGCCAGGGTGTTGCGGGGATCGAGGATCACGCAAACCGCGTCCGGATCATCTGGTACAGCGCCCGGATAGCCTGGGCCTCGGCGCCGGCTGTCCAACCCGGCCGGCCGCGCGGGTTCCAGGCGAAGATGTCGAAGTGCGCCCAGGGTCCGGTGGGCGCGAACCGCTGCAGGAACAGCGCCGCCGTCACCGAGCCCGCCTGGGCCCAGCCGTCGGGATCGTTCTTGATGTCGGCGATGTCGCTGTCGAGGGCGTCGACATAGCCCTTCCACAGCGGCATCCGCCACATGGGGTCGGAGACCTCACCCATGGCCACCTCGATCTGCCCAGCCAGCTCGTCGTCGTCGGTATAGAAGGGCGGCAGCTGCGGCCCGAGCGCGGCGCGCGCCGCCCCGGTCAGAGTGGCCAGGTCCAGGGTCAGGACCGGCTCCAGCTCGGCGGCGCGGGTCAGCGCGTCGGCCAGGATCAGGCGGCCTTCCGCGTCGGTATTGCCCACCTCGATGGTCAGGCCCTTGCGGCTGTCGAGGATGTCGCCCGGCCGCATGGCGTCGCCGCTGATGGCGTTCTCCACGGCGGGCACCAGGATGGCCAGCCGTACCGGCAGCTTGGCGGCCATGATCATCCGGCCAAGGCCCAGGACCGCGGCGGCTCCGCCCATGTCCTTCTTCATCTGCCGCATGCCGGCCGAGGGCTTGATGTCCAGGCCGCCGGTGTCGAACACCACCCCCTTGCCCACCAGGGCCACCAGCGGCTTGCCAGCCTCGCCCCAGGTGATCTCGATCATGCGGGGCGCGCGGGCCTCGACGGCGGCGCGGCCCACGGCGTGGACGGAGGGATAGTTGGCCTCCAGCAGCCCATCGCCGGTGATCACGGTGATGGACGCCCCATGCTGCTCGGCGATCTCGCGGGCGATGGTCTCGAGCTGCAGGGGCCCCAGGTCATTGGCCGGGGTGTTGACCATGTCGCGGGCCAGGGCGCAGGCGTGGGCGATGGAATTGACCTCGGCGATATCGACGCCGTCCACCACCAGGCGCGGCTTGTCGCCCGTCTTCTTCTGCTTGTAGCGATCGAATTTGTAGCTGCCCAAGGCGAAGGCCAGCGCCACCTGGTCGGCGCTGATACCCATCGGAGCCACGGCAAGCTTGTAGTCGCCGTTCGGCAGCTTGGCCGGCAGGCCGCGGAACACCATGAAGTCGGCGGGGCTGGACCCCAGGCCAAACAGCACCCGGTCGATGCCGCCCTCGGTATTGGGCAGCACGAGAACCTGGCCGGCCTTGGCCTTGAACTCGGCGGTCTCGGCGAAGGCCTTCACGAAGGCGGGACGGCCCTCCAGGAAGCCCGCCAGGTCGCCGTCGTAGAGGGCGTGGACGGGGACCGTGGCGCGGTCGGAGGTGGCAAGGATCACTTCGGTCATGGATCGGCCCTGACGCGGGGCGGGGCGCCCGCTTTATGCTTAACGCTTCCTTTAAGCGGGTCTGGGATGGTGTCGAGATCATCCCGGAGCCCGTCCCGTTCATGTGTCGCATGTCGGCGCTCGCCGCAACCGCCCTGACCCTCAGCCTCGCCTGCGCCGTCCCCGCGTCGGCCAAGGCACCCAAGCCCGCGCCTGTCGCCACGCCCGCCGCCGCCACGCCCGCCGCGCCGGAAGGCCTCCGCCGCGCCACGGCCGAGGAACGCGGCCTGGCCGCCCGTCTCGATCCCCTGGCCCGCGCCGCCTTCTGGGGCCGGGAGGCCGATATCGACCCCCGCGACGCCGAGGCCGGCGCCGGCCTGGCCCAGGCCCTGCGCGCCATGGGCAAGTACGAGGACGCCGCCCAAGCCGCCCAGCG
>JAYVDG010000465.1:0-4100 GCA_043749525.1 Phenylobacterium sp. | reverse complement strand
GGGCCGATCCCGACGTCCACAAGATCTGGCGCTTCAAGCTGGGGCCGGCGCGGCTGAAGGTGGTGAGCGAGGTCTTTGAGGCGCTGCGGCCCCGCGCGCCCGGCCTGACCCCCGAGGCGGCCAAGACCTTCGCCGAACGCTTCCACGCCTATCGGGAAGAGCAGGCCCGGTTCTTCCCCGGCGCCCTGGAGGCGGTGGACGAACTGAAGCGGCGCGGTGTGAAACTGGCCCTGGTAACCAACGGGGCGACCGACGTGCAGCGGGCGAAGATCGACAGGTTCGACCTGGCCAGCCGCTTCGACCACATCCAGATCGAAGGCGAGGCCGGCTTTGGCAAGCCCGAGGAACAGGCCTATCTCCACGCCATGGCGGCCCTCGGCGTGAAGGCCCACGAGACCTGGATGGTGGGCGACAATCTGGAATGGGAGGTCGCCGGGCCTCAGCGCCTGGGCATCTACGCCATCTGGCACGACCACCTGGGGGTCGGCCTGCCCAAGGACAGCCTCATCCGGCCCGATCGCATCATCCTGTCCATCGGCGAACTGACGGAAAATTTAAGCTGAGCCGTCAATTGGGGCACGTTTGTGGTGCGAATGAGCGAGACTTCGACGCGATCTGGAAAGGATAGTGACGGCCTTCCCGGCGCATTCTGAGGTTTTCGAAGAAAATATGAATCGCCGCAAACCCCTATTCTATCGGGAACTGCGGCGATTTCGCCACACCCAGCTCAGGTGTGACTGTTCGATTTACGGAACGTGTCACCAGGCCCCTCGTTTAACCTCCAGAACAACACTGGGAGGTCTTCATATGACTGCCGAATATAGCCCCTTCGCCAAGCCGACTTTCACCGCCGCTGACTTCGAACACAGCGATGCTGAACTCGGCGACGAGTCTCCGATGTTTGCGGCGGCTCCCATCTATGCCCAGCCCAAGAGCCGCAAGGCCAAGGGCGGGATCAACCCTCTGGTCTACGCTGCGGTTCCTGCCGTCGCCCTGGCGCTCGGCGCCGGTGTGATGTTCTTGGGCGCCCCGAAGCACGAGGCCCCGCCGCCGAGCGCCGCCAATACGGTGGCCCCGGCTCCGGTCCTGGCCCCGGCCGCTCCGACGCCGACCGCGGTTCTGAACGCCCCGGCCACCATGACGCCTGAGGCCCCCGCGGCCACGACGCTGGCGCGGATCGAGACGCCCCGCGCCACGGCTCGGGTCGCCGCGACCCCCACCCGGATCGCCCGGGCCCGCCCCGCCCCCGCCGCTTTGAGCGCGGAAGGTTCGGGTCGGAACGCCAGCGCCGTGATCCCATCGACGCCGCAGCCCTATTCGGGCGCGGCCCAGACCTCGGCCGCGGCGCCTGCGCCCCTGACCATCGTGGTTCCGCCGGCGGCCCCCGCGCCGGTACTGGAAGCTACCCCGGACTCAGCTCAGCCCGAGGCGGCCGCCACCCCGACCCCGTAGGGGTCCTCCAGGGCTGGAGCCTCCCCTCTCACCAGCCCTGACAAACTGGGCGGCGCCTCCGGGCGCCGCCTTTTTTCTTGGGCGTCAGCGAAGAGCGGCCAGGTCACGATAGCGCGCCGCCGCCGCCTTTGGCCCGAAGGTCTCGTAGAGGGTGGCCAGGTTGTGGGCGGCCATGAAGCTGCCGCGCCCCCGCACCGCGCCGTCCAGGTGCGGCTGCTCGCCGATCTCCAGGCATCGCTTCCAGGCGGCTTCCGCGACAGGCAGCAGGTCGGCCACCGCGCGGGCCGGATCGGCCATGGCGCTCTCCAGGTAGAGATCCCCCACCGCGAAGTGGAAGTCCGGCGATCCGGACCAGGCGCCCCTCTCGATCTCGGCCAGGGCGCGGGCCTCCGCCAGTCGCCCGGCGTCCTTCAGCGCGGTGAGTCCCCGCACCACCAGGCTATGGCGCCAGGGCGCGTCGGCCGACGCCAGCCGCAGGGCCTCGCTGAAGCACAGGGCCGCCTGGGGCGGATAGCCCCGCACCTGATGCTCCTTGGCCAGCTGGAACCAGAGATAGGGGTCTTCCGGATGGTCCCGCAGGTCGGCCATCAGCAGGACCTCGTTGCGGTCCCCCTTGCGCGCCAGACTTTCCGCCGTGAACCCGTCGTGCCCCAGCAGGACGGGCAGCCGCACGCCGCGCTCCAGCCCCACCGGCTGCTCGTGAATTCGCCCCTCATAGCGAACCCCGCGGGGGAGCACCCGGGGGATCCAGGTCTGGGCGATAGCCTCGTCGTCCAGCTGGTTGTCCCGGCGTACCCAGCCCATCGCGTCGGGCTCCAAGACGGCCAGGGCCTCGCCCCCACCCTCGATCCACTCGTCGGCGTCCAGCACCAGGTTCCAGTCGGCGGTCGACAGGGCCAGACACGCATTGCGGGCGGCGGCGAAGTCGTCACACCAGACGAAATCATGGACCTCCGCCCCACAGGCCCGCGCGATGTCCCGCGTGCCGTCCACCGAGCCGGTGTCCAGCACGATCATCCGGTCGACGAAGGGCTTGGCGCTCTCCAAAGCCCGGGCGATCTGGTGGGCCTCATCGCGGGCGATCATCACCAGGGCCAGGCGGGTCATTGTCGTCTCCGGATGCGGAGACTCAGAGATAGCCCAGGTCGGCCAGTCAGGCCTCCACCAATCCCAGCCACCCGTCGACGGGCTCGTTCTGGGTCACCAGGCCAAAGCCGTGGCCGCCCTCCTGGAAGATATCCAGCTCGGCGGGCCGGTGCGCGTCGGACCAGGCGCGGTGACCCCGCGTGCGGCGAGCCCTTCGGCCAAGTAAGCGCCCTCATGGGCCCAGGCGAGAATCCGCCAGCCGCCGCCGGGACAGATGATGACACCCGTCCCATTGGCCTGGGCGCGCCGATAGACGTGCCGCCGACCTGCTGGAAGATCGCCTCGGGCCCGACATTCGGAACGGGTCGGGTGCGCCATCGGGCCACAGCTCGATCTTCTCAGGCTGCGCGCGGACGCTCGCGTCGTCGGCCATCTCCATCTCCCGGCGTTTCGAGACTGTCGCCAAGAACGCCGGGTTGGAGAAGGCTAACGCGCTAGACGGATCGGCCGCGGAAGAAGTGCAGCACCACAAGCACGAGGGCGATCAGCAACAGGACGTGGATCGCGGCCGTGGTCACGTGGAAGGCGAAGAAGCCGAGCAGCCAGAGGACGAGCAGAACGATGGCGATGGTTGCGAGCATCTCGGAGGTTCCTACCGCCGCCGACAGCCGGCCGCGTCAGGAAGGCAAAATCCTCACCCGGGCGGAAGTTCCGCGCGCCGGCGAGGTCAGGGTGCGCGCCCGATCACCACGGTCAGGGGATCGCTGGCGCGGCCATCCATTAGCCAGTGGACCTCGATCCCGCTGAACCCCGCCGCTTCGAGATAAAGTTCGACCAGCCGGGCGTGCCCCTGCGGCCCGATATCGCGCCAGATGGCCACCGCCTTGGTGGGAAAGCAGCGGTTCGAATAGCTCACCACCAGCGGCGCGCCGGGACGCAAGGTCCGCGCCACCTCGGCCAACACCGCCTGGGGCTGCTGCAGGTACTGCACGCCGACGCAGATCATCGCGGCGTCCAGGCTGGCGTCGGCCAGGTCCAGGCGCGGCGTACGGTTCAGGTCCTGCACGAACCATCGCGACAGCCGCGGATTGGCCGCCAGTTCCTCGCCGTTCATGCCGTGCCCGATCACCTCGCCATAGGCGACCTCGGGTGGCAGATGGCTGACCCAGCTGCTCATCAGGTCCAGCAGCGCCCCGCCCGGCGGCAGCACCTGCCGGTAGAAGCCGGTGAGCGCTGCGATGGCGGCCTCGTCGATATGGGTCTTGAGCCGCGCCTCGGCGTAGAACGCCGCGTCATCCCCGTCGTCCTCCTTGGCGAAGGCGTTGGGGGGAAGCTGGGGGAATGGGCTCATGGGCCGAGCATAGCCGCCCGCTCCCTGGCTCTCCACCTCCAGCGCTCGCCGAGTTGTCGGCGCGGCCGCTATGGCCCAATCTCGGCGCAATCAGCGCGGTGCGGAGGCGGGGGCATTTCGATACGCAGAGACGTCTACTGGGCCGTTCAGGGGGCGCTTGTCGCATTCCTGATGCTCCTCAAGGCCTTCCTACCCCAGCCCTGGCAGGCGG
>JAYVDG010000464.1:0-4102 GCA_043749525.1 Phenylobacterium sp. | reverse complement strand
GCGCGCGAAGGCGATCCAGGCGTCCATGATCTCGCCCTCCAACCGTTCCACTTCCGGGCCGGCGCCGGCGAAGTTCACCTGGCCCTCGATCTTCGTCGTGCCGAACACGAAGGGCATCTCCAGGGCATGGCAGGCGCCCAACGCTCCACGCCGCGCCGGAGAGGTGTGGGTGAACAGGTACAGCCAGGCCGGGCTGTGCGGCGTCTGGGACGCGGCGAACTTGGTCGAGGAAATACGGAACTGCATGTCGCTTCCGATGGCGTCGATCAGGTCCAGGTTGTCGGTGGGCAGACCCTTGGTTTCCCGAGACGCGCGGTAGACGTCGATCAGCTCCTTGGCCTGGGCCTCGCTGGCCTTGGGCAACCGGGCCTTCACCGCCGCCAGTAGGGCCTCGTCGGCCATCGGCTCGCGGCGGCCGGGCACGAACAGCTTCACCTCGTCGCGGTTGGAGCCGATCAGCAGGCCGATCTCCTTGGCTCCCCCGTCGCGAACGACCTTCATCGGATCCTCCGGCAACGAGGCCGGATCGCGGGTCGGGCCAAAGCCCATGCCCGGTCCGAAGCCGCCCGAGGCCTGGGCCTCCAAGATCTTGGCGGCCGGCAGTTCGAACAGATCCACCACCTGGCTGCGGTCCAGGCCCAGCCCCGCCAGCAGCTTGTCGGCGGCCTTGGCGGCGAACTCGGGCGGACCGGCGCGCCCGACGCCGCTCTGCAGGATGGCGCGCTGGAAGAGGCCCTTCGCCGCGGGCATGGCCACCAGACAGGCCACCGCCGCGGAGCCGGCCGACTCCCCGAAGATGGTCACCTCGGCCGGGTCACCGCCGAAGGCCGCGATATTGTCGGCCACCCACTGCAGCGCCGCGACCTGGTCCAGCAGGCCGGCGTTGCCAGGAATGCCCGCCTCCGGGATCGACAGGAAGCCGAGCGCGCCCAGCCGATAGTTCAGCGAAACCACCACCACATCGCCGCGCTCGGCCAGGGGACCGCCGTCATAGAGCGGCTCATAGCCCGCCCCGTGGGTGAAGCCGCCGCCATGGATCCACACCATCACCGGCCGCTTGGCGCGGTCGGTGGCGGGGGTGAAGATATTGAGGTTCAGACAGTCCTCGTCCTGCGGCCCGCTGGCCGCGAAGCCGGGGATGAAGTGCGGCGTCTGCAGGGCGGCGAAGCCCTTCTCCGTCGCCCTGCGCATACCCAGCCATGCGCCGGCCGGCTTGGGCGCCCGGAACCGGGTCTGGCCGATGGGCGCGGACGCGTAGGGGATGCCGTAGAAAGCCACGTGCCCGCCGCGCGTCAGGCCCTCGACCCAACCGGCGTTCGTCTTGACCGTGGCGTCGAGCGTGGCGGCGTCACTCATGGCGTTCTCCCTGTCGAGAGCCATACCGCCCCCTAGAAAGAACATCCGGCGCACCGGACCTTACGTCAAGCGTTGGCGGTCGCCTTGGCCTTGGCGCTCACCAGCGGAGGCTGCGGTCGCGAGAAAACCCACTCGCTTTCGGTGGAGGCTTGCGGCTGAAAACGGTAGCCGTCAGTGTCGAACGCCTTGAGATCAACCGCGCTGGTGATGCGGTGATCCACGGCGTAGCGCGCCAGGGCGCCCCGCGCCCGCTTGGCGAAGAAGCTGATCACGCGCGACTCGCCGTCCTTCTCCTCGACAAAGCGCGTCGAGATCACCGGCAGCTTCAGCGCTTGGCGGTCGACAACTCCGAAATATTCCTGGCTGGCGCAGTTCACCAGGGTCGGATCCTTGTGGCCGGCCGCCTGTTCGTTCAGCGCCTTGGCGACCTTGTCGCCCCAGAAGGCGTAGAGGCTGGGGCCTCGCTTGGTCTTCAGCCGCGTGCCCATTTCGAGGCGATAGGGCTGGATGCCATCGAGGGGCCGCAGCAGGCCGTAGAGGCCCGACAGGATGCGGACGTGATCCTGGGCGAAGGCCAGGGCCTTCTTGTCCAGCTCACGGGCCCTGAAGCCCATATAGACGTCGCCATTGAAGGCGAAGGCCGCCTGCAACCCCTCCTCCATCGCTGGATCGAAAGCTTGGAAGCGGTCGCGGTTGAGGCGGGCCAGATTGTCCGACAGGCTCATCAGCCGCTTCACCTGGGCCACCGTCAGCTTGCGGGTGGTCGCCGACAGCAGGGCGATGTCCTCGCCCATCTGCGGCGTCGTCATCGGCAGGGGTTTGTCCGGCGCGGCGAAGTTCATCGCCTTGGCGGGGGACAGGACAATCAGCATGGCGGCTCAGAAAAAGACGCGGGGATTCATGATCCGCTTGGGGTCCAGGCTTTGCCGGATCGCGCTCAGCACCGCAACCTCAACCGGGCTTTTGTAGCGCCGCGCTTCCTCGGTCTTCATCGAGCCCAGGCCGTGCTCGGCGGAGATCGAGCCGCCCATTCCCGCCGCGATGTCGTGGACGATCCGCGATCCCTCGTTGCGCTTGGCCGAGTGGGCCGCGTCGTCGCCGCCGTCCGGGCGGATGACGTCGTAGTGGATATTGCCATCGCCGACGTGACCAAAGGCGGTGATCCGGCAGCCCGGCGCGAAGGCCTCCATGGCGGCGGTCGCCTGCGTGATGAACTTGGCCACCTGACTGACGGGGACGGAGATGTCGTGCTTCCAGGTCGCGCCCTCGGGCTTCTGGCCCGGGGACTGGTTCTCCCGCACCGACCAGAAGGCCTTGGCCTGGGCCTCGCTCTGGGCGATGGCCGCGTCCAGGATCAGGCTGTCCTCCAGCGCCTGGCCCAGCAACCGCTCCATGGCCGCCTCGGCCGCGCCGGGCTCGCCCGAGGCGATCTCGATCAACACGTACCAGGGATAGGCCCGATGCAGCGGGTCGCGCTGGCCCGCGATGTTCTTCAGGACGAACTCGACCCCGCGCCGGCCCATCAGCTCGAAGGCCTCGACCGCGCCACCGGCCTCCTCCTTGGCGCGGACCAGCAGCTGGATCGCCACCTCCGGCGACTCCACCGCCGCGACCGCCGTGGCGCGGCTGGCCAGGATCGGGAACAGCTTCAGACTCGCGGCGGTGACAACGCCCAGCGTCCCCTCCCCGCCGATGAACAGCTGCTTCAGGTCGTAGCCGGTGTTGTCCTTGCGCAGGCGCTTGAGGCCATTCCAGATCTCGCCGTTGGGCAGCACCGCCTCGATCCCCAGCACCAGGTCGCGGGTGTTGCCATAGCGCAGCACCGCCGTGCCCCCGGCGTTGGTCGACACGATGCCGCCAATGGTGGCCGTGCCCTCCGAGGCCAGGCCCATGGGGAAGCGCCGCCGCACCTCCAGCGCCGCCTCGTGGACGGCGGCGAGCGTCACGCCGGCCTCGGCCACGATCACGTCGTCGAAGGCATCCACGTCGCGGATCGTCGACAGCCGCTCGGTGGAGAGCAGGATTTCCCCCTGCGGAATCTGTCCGCCAACGAGCCCGGTATTGCCGCCTTGCGTCGTGATCGGCACACCCGCCTCATGGCAAATGCCGACGATGGCCGAGACGTCCGACGTGGTTTGGGGCAGGGCCAGGAAGGGCGTGGTTCCTTTCCAGCGGTCGCGCCACTCCAGCAGCTTGGGCGCCAGGCGCTCGGGATCCTGGCTCCACCCGCCCTCGCCGAGCACGGCCTTCAGGCGGGAGACGACATCGGCGGGAACGGAGATGGTCATGGGGTCGGAGCCTACGCTTCCGTTGCGGCGCATGCCAGTATATACTCTGGTATATAAAGGAGATCAGCCATGGCCATCCTGATCAAGAATGTCGATGTGGAGAAGCGGGCTCGGGAGCTCGCGGCCCTGACCGGCGAGAGCCTCACCGGCGCCATCGACGAGGCGCTGAAGCTGCGGCTGGCCCAGGAAATCGCCAAGGTGAAGCCGCGGCCGACGGTGGCTGAGATGATGGCCGCGACGGAACGTTTCCGGAAGGCTGTCGGTCTGGACAGGCGCAAGGTCAACGCCACCAAGCAGACCTTCGACGACCTCTGGGCTGAGTCCGAGGATCTTGACCGCCGATGATCGTTGTCGATGCGTCAGCCTTGGTCGCCATCGGCGATGGTGAGCCGGAGGAAGAACTTTATCTTGGCGTTATCGAGCGCGCGGCCAAGGCCATCATCTCACCTATAAACGCC
>JAYVDG010000463.1:0-4107 GCA_043749525.1 Phenylobacterium sp. | reverse complement strand
CGACGTGGCCCGCAGCGGCCGGCGGCGACTGTCGGCGATCCTGTTCTCATGAAGGGCGAGCGGGCCATACCCGGCGGCTATCAGAGCCCCAGCGACCTACCGCAGGTGATCCCGGTCTTCCCGCTGGACGGCGCCATGCTGCTGCCCGGCGGCGAACTCCCCTTGCGCATCTTCGAGCCGCGCTACCTGAACCTGGTGGATGACGTGATGGCGGGCGACCGGATGATCGGCATGGTCCAGACCCGGGCCGGCGGCGAGCGGGCGCGGCCCAACCTCGCCCACGTCGGCTGCGCGGGCCGCATCACCAGCTTCAACGAGACCTCGGACGGCACCTATCTGATCACGCTCACCGGCGTATGCCGGTTCGAGGCCGGCGAGGAGCTGGCGGTGAAGACCCCCTATCGCCAGGTGCGCACAACCTTCGCGCCCTTCTTCGGGGACCTGGCCGACGAAGAGGTCGATCCCGATGAATTCGACCGCAAGCGCTTCGCCAAGGCGCTGAAGAAGTACCTGAACCGCCGCGAGCTCGACATCGACTGGGACACCGCCGAGACCGCGCCCCTGGAGAGCCTGGTCACCAGCCTGGCCATGGGCCTGCCCTTCGAGCCCCTGGAGAAGCAGGCCCTGCTGGAGGCACCCACCCTCGTGGAACGGGTGGACGCGCTCACCACCCTGCTGGAGATCGACGCCCTGGACGACGGCGATGACGCCGGCCATTCCATGCAGTAGGAATGGCGCCATGACGCAGCCCCTCCCCGCCCTGACCGTCGACATCGATCCGCGCCTGCTGGAAATCCTGGTCTGTCCGGTGACCCACGGTCCGCTGACCTATGACCGCGACAAGGCCGAACTGGTCTCCAAGTCCGCCAACCTGGCCTATCCGATCCGCGACGGGGTGCCGATCATGCTGCCGGAAGAGGCGCGCGAGCTCGAAGCCTAAAAGGCCAACACGCGGCGCACGCTCTCCTCGACGGTGGGCTCGTCGGTGATCTCCAGCACCGGGCAGGTGACGGTCGAGAGCCAGAGCCTGTGGCTGGCCAGGCTGCGGCCGCCGTTCGACCCATCGTCATAGCCCCGCGACCAGGTCATGAATTTCTGATGGGCCTCGTGCATGTCGCCGCCGGGCAGGATGCGGTTTCCATAGCGGGCCTGCTCCCGGGCGATGCTGCGGGCCATGCGGATCTCGGGATCGAGATAGAGGAAGACCATCAGGTCGAACCGATCCTCCACCTCCCGCCCCCAGGAGAGCAGGGAGCCGGAGATCACCCAGGACCCCTCGGCCGGCAGGGCGGCCTTCAACATCGGCAACCGCTCGTCCTGCGGCCTCTGGGTGGTGAAGGGCGGGTCGGTGGGCGCCCAGAAGAAGACATCGCTGTCCTGGTGAGGCACGCGCATGCCGCTCGCCAAGGCGGCTCCAAGCGTGGTGGTCCCGGACCCCGAGGCCCCAACGACGTGGCTACGCCGCGCCGTCATCGCTAGAGCGCCTCACCCCGCAGCAGCCGGGGCAGGTCGCCGGAGGCTCCGCCCGCGTCGTGCATGAAGAAGCGGCGGGCGGGGCCGATGCGATTGACCACCGACATGCCGGCCCCGCGCACCAGGCGCAGCAGGGGATTGTCGTTGGAGAACAGCCGCACGAAGACATCGGTGGCCGCCGCCAGCATGATGTTGTCGAAGCTGCGCCAGCGGGCATAGCGCTCTAGCACCAGCTCCGAGCCGATGTCCTCACCGAGGCGCGATGCGTCCACCAGGACTTCGGCGAGGGCCGCGGCGCCCTTCAGACCCAGGTTCAGCCCCTGGCCGGCGATGGGGTGGACGCCATGTGCGGCGTCGCCGAGCAGGGCGGCGCGGGGCGCGCACAGCCGTTCGGCCAGTTGCAGTGACAGCGGATAGGTGAAGACTGGCCCCTCGACGACAGCCTCGCCCAGGAAGGCCCCGAACCGGCGCTGAAGATGGGCGTGAAAAATCTCCGGCCGGGCGGTCTTGAGCGCCGCGGCCTTGGCCGAGGTCTCCGTCCAGACCAGGCTGGCGCGGTCGTCGGTGAGCGGCAGGATGGCGAAGGGCCCGCCAGGCAGGAAGAATTCGTGGGCTACGCCCTCATGAGGCCGTGAAAGTTTCACCGTCGCGACGACGCCGGTCTGCGGATAGTCCCAGCCGATGGCGTTGATCCTGGCCGCGGCCCGCACCACCGAATTGCGCCCCTCGGCGCCGACCACCAGGGGAGCGGTCAGGACGCGGCCATCCTCCAGCTTGACCCGGGCGCAGTTCGGCTCGAAGTCCACGGAGGCGACGCGGGCCGGCGCCAGGACGTTGATCCCCGCCTTGGCGATCGCCTTTGCGAGCGCGGCCCGGGAGCGGCGGTTCTCCAGCAGGTAGCCCAGGGGTTCGCCATCGGAGCGGTCGGCGATCTCGGCTGAGTCGAAACGCAGGTAAAACGGTGAAGGATTACCCGCAGAGGCCCCGGGACTACGGCCGTCGGTCACCAGGATCTGCTCGATCCGTTGGGCATGGGGCTCGATGTCGGCGGCCAGGCCCAGAGTGCGCCACTGGCGGAAGCTGGCGAAGGCCACCGCCGAGGAGCGTCCGTCGAAGGTGGGCGCCAGCTGGGCGTCAAAGACGATGGGGTCGATCAGGATCGGGGTGAGGCCGCCCTGTTTCAGGGCGAGCGCCAGGGTCGCCCCGGCCATGCCGGCCCCGGCGATGATCACATCGGCGTCGTAGGTCTCGCTCATGGGTCGATATGCCGACGAAGCGGGGTTGGCGTCCAGCCCCAGCCGGCTCCGGATGATTTTTGGACGGCTGCGTCCATTTTATCCATTGCCGCGCCCCGTCGAACGCGGTTTCCTGGACGCTCGGGTCTAGTTTTGCGGACCTGCGGGCTGGGGAATGAGCGTATGGCGGTCGTGCCGGGCAACAGACGAGTTCCAATCCTGGTCGGGAGCGTCGTCGCCCTGGCCCTGATCATCGGCGGCGCGTTCTGGTGGACCAACAAGCAGCGCTATGAGGCCACAGACAACGCCTTCATCGCCGCCGACAAGGTGGCGGTCGCCCCGCAGGTGGACGGCTATGTCGCGCAGGTCCTGGTGAGCGACAACCAGCGGGTCGCCGCCGGCCAGGTCGTGGTGCGGCTGGACGCCGCCACCTCCCGGGCCAAGCTGGCCCAGGCCATCGCCAACGCCGCGGCCCTCGACGCCGCCGTGCGTGGGGTGGACGACAGGTCGGCCCTGGAGACCGCGATGATCGCCCAGAAGGCCGCCGGCGTGGATTCCGCCCACGCCCAGGCCCAGATGGCCACCGCCGAGCTCGACCGCTATGGCGTGCTGGCCAAGCAGGGCTGGGCCTCGCCGCAGCGGGCGCAGTCGGCCAAGGCCGCCGCCGGCGCCGCCGCGGCCGGGGTCGCCCAGGCCCAAGCCACCCTGGAGGCCGAACGCCAGACCGCCCAATCCCTGGGCTCCGCCCGCGCCCAGACCTTCGCCCAGGCCCAGGCCGCCCACGCCGCTGTCGACTCCGCCCGCATCGACGTTTCCCGCACCGAGATCCGCGCACCCGTCGCTGGCGTGGTGGGGGCCCGCGCCGTGCGGCCGGGCCAGTATGTCCGTCCGGGCTCGACCCTGATGAGCGTCGTGCCCCTGGGCCAGGCCTATGTGGTGGCCAATTTCAAGGAGACCCAGGTCTCGCGCCTGCGCATCGGCCAGCCGGTGGAGATCCGCGCCGACGCCTTCGGCAAGCAGACCATCCGCGGCCATATCGACTCCTTCGCTCCGGCCACCGGCTCGGAGTTCGCCCTGATCCCGGTGGAGAACGCCGTCGGCAACTTCACCAAGATCGCCCAGCGCCTGCCGGTGAAGATCGCGGTCGATCCCAAGGAGCCCCTGGCTGGCGCCCTGCGGCCCGGGCTCTCGGTGGAGGTGAAGGTCGATGTCCGCGGCCGCACCGGCCAGGGCTTCGCCGACGCCGGGCCGCAGACCGAGCTCGCCCGCCGCGGCGTCTCGCGCTAGGCCCCCGTCGTGACCGACGCCACCCTCACCCAGACCCCGCCCGGCGGCCACCTCACCCAGGCCGGCGAGATCGACTGGCTGAAGGTCTTCCTGGGCTTCGGCGGGATGGTCA
>JAYVDG010000462.1:0-4114 GCA_043749525.1 Phenylobacterium sp. | reverse complement strand
TGGCCCACATCATCCGGAAATAGTGGGCGTTGAGCCGGAAGGGGTCGCGCCGGGCGATTAGCCGGGCCAGGATCGCCTCACCGGTGCTCAGGTCGGCGTCGCCGCCTCCGAGGCGGGCGGTGGCGACATCGATGTCGAGCTCTTCGTCGCCTAGCTTGGCGGCGATCGCCTCGGCCTCCTCCAGGTTGGCGACCGCCTGGGGGCGGTAGTCAGGCCAATAGTCCACGAGGTTGGCCGTGGACACCAAGGTTGCGCCGCGGATCTTGTCGGCGCCCAGTTGGCCAGCGAGCTCGATCGTGCGCTCGAAGGCGGCCCTGGCCTTCTCGGGAAAGCCGGTGTGGTCCAGCGACATGACGTAGTAGGCGCGGGCCACCCAGCGCTGGACCTCCAGCTCGTGGCGCGGGTCGCCGCCGGCGCGGGCGCGATCAAGCAGCTGTTCCAGGTCGGCCAGGGCCTCGGGGCCGCGCCAGAGGTCCAGCAGCATCCGGCAGCGTTGAAGGGTAAGGTCGTCCCTCGACGCTTGGTCGGGGGCCAGCTTTACGGCGAGGTTGAGGGCCTCCAGCGACTCCGGGATGCGCTCGGCACCGCGCAGGGCCTCCGAGCGCAGACCCTGGACGCGCGCCAGCGGCCCGGGATGGCCATCGGCGAGGACGCTGGCGGCAAGGTCGAACTGCTTGAGCGCATCCTCGAAGGCCAAGGCGTCAAGCGCCCGCTCGCCGGTCAGGCTGAGGTGCTGGGCGGTGCGGGTCGGCTCGGCGGCGGAACCGGCGTGGTAGAGGTGGTGGCCGATCTCGCTGGCCGACTTGGCGGCCGTGGCGCCGTGCAGGGCCTCGAGCGCGTCAGCGATGCGCAGATGCAGGCGTTGGCGGCGGGGAAGCGAGAGGCGAGAGAGCAGGGTCTGGCGGATCTGTTCGTGGACGAAGCGGTAGCGGGCGACGCGGTCCTGGGAGACATCCTCAATCAGCCGTTTGGCCTCGGCCTCCTCGACGGCGTCGAGGATGTCGTCTTCGTCGTGCTTGGTGTCAGCCTTGACCAGCAGGTCAAAGGCAAAGGCGCGGCCGGCGACAGCGGCGATGGTGAGGATTTCCTGGCAGTGTTCGCCGGCGCGCCCCAGGCGGTCCTCGATGATGAGGCGGACGCCGCGCGCCACCTCGGTGTCGGCGATCTCGATGTCTTCGCGGAACTTTCCCGTCTCGGTGAGCAGCTTGCCGGTCTCGCGCAGGTGGCGCACGACTTCGTCGATGAAGAACGGATTGCCCTCCGTCTCGGCGAAGATCAGCTCCACCAGGGCGGCCGGGGGCTCGGAGGCATAGCGGCGCGCCAGCATCTCGACGATCTCGGGGCGGCCAAGCCGGGCCAGGCGCAGGTCCTCCGAGAGTCGTTCCCGGGTCAGGTCCTGCAGCAGGCGGCTGAACGGGTGGCCCGGGGAGAGCTCTCCATCCCGGTAGGTCCCGATAAGCGCGACCGGCTCGTTCCTCAGCCGCTCGGCGAGGTGACGAAGCAGGATGCAGACCGACTCGTCGGCCCAGTGCAGATCCTCGAACACCAACACCATGGGCATGACTTGGCCGCCCCGAGCGATGAACTCGCCAACCCCATGCAACAGGTAGCGGCGCTCCTGTTCTGGCGGCAGGGTGGGGAAGGGCGGAATATCGGCATAGCGCTGGCCCAGTTCCGGCATCAGCTTGCCAAGTTCGGTGGCGTTCTCGCCCAAGCGCTGGCGCATCGTCTCGGGGCCGAGAAGACGGGCGATCTGCTCGATCTGCTCTACGATCGGTTGGTAGGGCGGCGGCGCCGAGGCGTCGGAGCAATGGCCCCGCAGCACCAGCACCTCGGCGGCGCGCGCCATGCGTTGGGCCTCCAGGACCATGCGGGTCTTGCCCACCCCAGCCTCGCCTGAGAACAGCAACACGCCGCCCTCGCTGCGTTTGGCGCGGTCCAGCAGGTCCTTTATGCTTTCAAGCTCCTTGGCGCGGCCGACGCAGGGCATGCGGTCGTCACTGGCCTGGGCGGGCAGCAGCTTGGCGATTGCGCCGATCAGTTCGCCGCCTGCGCCGGGCGCCGTGAAGTCAATGGTCTGGATGCGGCGAAAGGCCAAGGGCGGGCGAACCGCCTCAATCGCCACCGGCACCAGAGTGCCCTTGCCTAGGCCCTCGTTGGCCTCGGTGCGCACCCATTCAGACTCAACCGAATGAGACGACCAGACCACCACCACGCAGTGGGCCTCGTCGATGGCCTTTTCGATCTCGCGGTCAAAGGCGGTCCCGGCGCCGATCTCGCGATCCCACCAGACCGAAAGGCCCGCGGCTTCAATCGCGGCCACAATCCCGCGGACCCGCTCCCGATCCTGTGAAGCATAGGACACGAAGACGTCGATCATCGGGCGCGGCCGCTCGCGCTGTTCTTCCCGGTGTACGTCATTCTGCCCCCTACCCTAGCGCGACTATCGAACCTGACTGCGGCGACGGCAAGCCAAAGCGAACGCGGGTATGCGGGCGACCGAAGACGGCGGCTCTCCTATCCCCCCGGACCAGGCACCGGCGGGTTGCCTCGCCGCTCCAGCGGTCTTCCTGTGCGGCGTGCAGGGTCATGGCGGCGCGCGTGGCGCGCTGCAAGTCATCAAGTCGGCACGGCGCAACGAGGGTGTCCGTGCTGCAGGCAGGGCGGCTGTCAGCCGCCTGCGAAGCGGAAGTTCACGGCTCGATCCCGCAGCGACTGAACGAGGTTCAGCTGGGCAGGGCTGCGAAAAATCCCGCGGTCTGCGGGTTCGGTGTCGCCGGATCATAGCAACGGCCACCACGGCAGCCCCAGCGTATGTCCGCCTTCAAAATGAGTGCTCCGCAGGCGTCTGCGGAGCACTCATGGCTCAAGGATCAGCCTCGGTTCATGAGGGGGACATGCCGAACGCGGCCTTGAGTTTGTCGGCGGCGTAGGTCTCGGCCGCCTTGGCGTCGGCGACCACCGAGCCCATGCCAAAGAATTCATGCGTGACACCGGCATACTCCTTCACGTCGACGGTGACGCCAGCAGCCTTCAGCCTGTCGGCAAGGTGGGCGCCGTCGTCATGTAGGGGGTCGATCTCGGCAAGGATGATCGTGGTCGGGGGCAGACCATCGAGCTTAGCCGCCACCAGATTGAGGCGGGGATCGCTGGCTTGATCCATTGAAGCCAACGTGTGCTTGAAGAACCAGGCCAACATGGGCGTGTTCAGCGGCTTGGCGGCGATGAACGCCTTCTTCGACGCGGTCTCCATGGAGGTGTCGGCCACGGGATAGACGGCCACAACGGCCAGGGGCTTGGGCCAGCCTTTGTCGCGCGCGGCCATGGCCACCGTCATGGCCATGTTGCCGCCGGCGCTTTCACCCACGACAGCCAGCTTCTTGGGATCGCCGCCCCACTTGGCGGCGTTGGCCACCACCCATTGGTAGGCGGCGTTGGCGTCGTCGTGGGCGGCGGGGAACTTGGCCGCAGGCGCGTGGCGGTATTCGATGGAGACGACGATGGCGTTGGCCATCTTGGCCAGGGCGCGGGGGCTGGCGTCATAGACGTCGATGTCGGCGATCACCCAGCCGCCGCCGTGGATGTAAAGGACAACGGGCAGGGGCCGTTTGGCGCCGGTGGGCATGTAGACCCGAGCCTTCTGCATCCCGGCGCCAGCCGGATAGGTCATATCCTTCGTGGTGACGGTGGGGTCGGGCGCCGTGCTCATGCCCTGCTTGACCATCAGCGCCTTGACCGCGTCGGCCGGGGTAGGCTGCAGGCGCGCATCGGCCGGTTCCAGGGTCTCGATGGGCTTGCCGCCCAAGGCAGCCAGTTGATCGAGCACAGCCTGCATGTCGGCGTCTGCCGTCGGCGCTGCGGCGGCGACGGGCGTGGCGGGGATGGCCTCTGTCGTCTTGGGCGAACAACCCGCCGCCGTCAGGGCGAGGATGGAGACGGCGCCGAGCATGGCGCAGGACGAGGACAGGCGGATCATGGGATGTTTCCTGGCGAAGCCACGGACATGCGCGGCCATCTATCTAGCCAAGCAACGAGGCTCCAGCAGACCAGTTCCGAACACTATCGATTGTTTGCAGATTTCAGGTCAGATCGAGGCGCTCGGTGGCCGTCGGAG
>JAYVDG010000461.1:0-10913 GCA_043749525.1 Phenylobacterium sp. | reverse complement strand
TGATCGTCGGGTCCAGCCGCTTGGCCTCCGCCATGTCGGCCGCGGCGCCCGCGGCGTCCCCCAGCGCCTGCTTGGCCAGGCTGCGGACCTGCCAGGCGAAGGCCAGCTTCGGATTGGCCTTGATGGCCAGGTCCAGGGTCTCGACGGCCGACAGATGGTCGTCCATCCGGCGATAGGTCTCGCCCTTCTCCGCCAGGATGTCGGGGTCGCCCGGCGTCAGGGTCAGGGCCAGGTTGAAATCCTTGATCGCCCGGTCGTAGCGCTCCTCGTCCATGGAGAGCAGGCCGCGGTCATAGAGGGTGCGGACCGCGTCGGGCTCGACCGCGAGGGCTTGGTCGAAATCGGCGCGGGCCAGGTCGTAGTGGCCCTCGGCGCGATGCACCTCGCCGCGCCGGGTCAGGGCGCCCGACGCCTTGGGCGACAGCTGCAGATACAGGTCGAGGTCCTTGCGGGCGCCCACCAGGTCGCCCTGGCGGATCAGGGCTCCGGCCCGCAGATAGAGGAACTCCTGGTCCTTGGGATAGAGCGCCACGGCGGTGGTCGCGACCTTGATCACGTCGGCGGGCCGGCCCAGCTGCTCCAGGGCGGTGGCCCGGTCCTTCAGCCCCAGCTGCGACTTGGGATCGAGCTTCAACCCCCGGTCGGTGAGCCGCAGGGCCTCGGCCGCGTCGCCCCGGAAACGGTGGGTCTCCCCCAGCCAGAACCAAAGGGTCGGCTTGTGGGGGTGAGTCTTCAGCGCCCGCTCATAGAGCCGGGCGGCGCCGGCCATGTCGTCCTTGCCGATCAGGACGTCGGCGCGGGCCAGCAGGGCGTCGAGGTTGTCGGGATCCAGGGCCAGGGCCTGGTCGAAGCTCCTGGCCTGGGCGTCGAGCATGCCCAGCTCGCCCTCTTCCACGCCGCGTGAGGTGAGGGAATCGATGCTGCGCGGGTCGAGTTCGAAGGCCTTGGTGAAGTCCGCCTGGGCGGCCTTGTGGTTCTTCAGCGCGGCCTGGGCCAGGCCGCGCATGTGATAGTTTTCGGCGCTCGGCTCGCGGCTGATGGCGATGTCGTACTGGGCGACGGCCTTGGCGAACTCGCCCTGGTCGCGCCAGATCAGGGCGCGCTGGTAGGGAACCAATGGGCTCTTCGCATCAAGGGTCTCGGCGATGTCCAATGCGGCGAGGGCCTGGTCGTATTGGCCCAGGCCGCGGCGCACGCGGGCCAAACCGAGATGAAGGCTGGCGTCCTTCGGCTCCAGCTTGGACGCGACCCCATAGCGTGCGGCGGCTTCCTCCAGGCGCCCGTCAGCCTCAAGGACAAAGCCCTGGGCGGCGACCACATAGGCATCGTTGGGATTCAGGGCGACGGCCCTGTCGGCGTCATTGATCGCGCCCTTTGCGTCGCCGAGTTCCAGCCTGGCATAGACCCGTGAGATGAGGGCGACCTGATGGCTGGGATCCAGGCGCAGGGCGGCATCGTATTCCGCCAGCGCCTCCTTCGGCCGTCTCAGGTCGCGCAGCGCGTCCGCGCGGGCGGCGTGGACATCGGCGTCGCCGGGATTCAGCGCGACAGCCTTATCCAGGTCCAGCAGGGCCACTGCGTCGTCGTCGGTCAATTCGGCGCGGTAGTAGTAGGTCAGACCGTTCTTGGGATCGAGGGCGATGGCCCTGTCGTACTCGGCCCGGGCTTTGACGGGGTCCTCCTTGCCACGATGCCAGATCTGGCCGCGCAGGGACCACGCGTAGGCATTCTCCGGATCGACCTCGACCGCCCTGGTGGCGGCGGCCAGGGCCTCGTCGGTCCGGTTCAGGGGACGCAGGGCGCGAGCGCGAATGAGCAGAGCGTCTGAGTCCTTGGAGTCCAGGGCCAGGGCGGCGTCGGACGCCTGCAGCGACTCCTCGTGCCGCTGCAGGAAGAAGAGGGCATAGGCCCGGCCGATATTGGCCCGCTTCTTCGTCAGGTCGTCGCTGGCCTCCGCAGCCATCTTGGCGCAGCCCGCCTCCATGGCCACGTAGCCGGCCTCGTCCTTCGCGTCGGTAAAACAGTCCCTTGGCGCGGCCCATGCGGTCGGCGCAGTGGACAGCAAGGCCAGGGCGGCGACGCCGCCGAGCAGGGTCCGGGTCATCTTGCGCCTCCGTCCGCGCGTTGGGCCGGGCGGATCACCGCCACGATGGGGTCATGGGCGAGCCAGGTCGCCGCGGCGGCCTTCACCTGGGTCAGGGTGACCGCCTTGATGCGGTCACCCTGGTGGACGGCGTCCTGCAGCCATTCGTCGTGGTGGGCTGATCCCGACAGGGCCTCGGCCCACCAGTCGTTGGTGGCCGCGTCGGCCCGCGCCCCCGACAGCATCGGGGTGCGGGCGGCCTCCAGCATGTCGGACGTGATCTGCCCCGCCACCAGTCGCGTGGCCACGGCGTGCATCTCGGCCCGCACCGCCTCCAGGTCGGCCGGATAGGTCTCCACCAGGGCGTCCAGCTCCCCCTGGTCCACATAGTCCGGGGTCGAGGCGAAGACGGTCGGGGAATAGGTCTTGCCCAGGTGCTCGCGGACCTGGTGGCGCAGCTCGTCGCCGAACACCTCGGCCAGCAGCTTCACGGCGATCTCCTCCTGGCGACGCGCCGGGACCGCCACATAGAGCGGCCAGATCATCGCCACCGCGGCCTTGTCCGGCGAGCCGTAGTGGACGGTGTCGATCTGCGGCGGCGTCGTGGCGGGGAAGCGCAGGCTGAAGGTGTCGGGACGCGGCTTCGGTGGCGGACCCCGCGACGGCAGGGCGCCCAGGGTGCGGGCTGTGAGGTCGATGGCGGCGGCCTCGTTCATGTCGCCCACCAGGGTCACCTCGATGGGGTCGTGAGTGACGGCGGGCTTCAGGACGGCGGCGAGGTCCTTGGAGGTCAGGCGCTCCATGGCGGCTCGGTCGGGGGTCCCGAGCGGCAGGCCCGGCGCGACGGCGTCCATCACCGCCTCCCGCAGCAGGGCCCAAAGGTCGCTCTGTCGGTCGTGGAAATTGTTGTCGATCTCGGTCCCGAACTTGGCGTCCAGGGTGTCCCGGAACCCGGGGTCGGTCATGTAGGCGGTCAGCAGCCGCAGCCGGGGGCTCAACGTGTCGTCCGACACCACATGGTCGAGCTTGAAGGCGTAGGGGGCGATGTCCAGGTCGAAGTCCAGGGCGTCGTCGCCGAAGATGCCCCGCAGCTCGTCATAGCTGTGCTTGCCCAGCGCCCCGTAGGGGAAGATGCCGGTGGCCGAGCCGGCGGTGTCGAAGTCCTTGGCCGCCACCTCGCCGCGCCTGGTCCCGAACCACAGGCGCAGGGCGATGGCGCCATTCTCGAAGCTTGTCTTTTTCAGGGTCAGGATCACGCCGTTGCGGAAGGTGACCCGAGTGATCCCGGCGGCCAGGGTCTCGCGCCGCGCGATCTTGCCGGGCTCGCCCAGCGGCCCATAGGCCCACTGGACCACGGCGGTGTCGGCATATTTGGCGGGCCCCTCGCCGGCCTCGCCGCGGGGCCAGCTGGCCAGCAGTGATTCGCGGGTCGGGGGGCTTGGGCGCGGTCAGGGTCAGGAAGGGCCCCGAACCCGACCAGTCGGCTGCGAAGGCAGCCTTGACGTCGATGGGCGTCACCTCTTCCACCGCCTGGTTGAAGGCTCGCAGCGAGGCCCGCGGCTCCATCACCACCCACC
This sequence comes from Phenylobacterium sp., assembly GCA_043749525.1. Classification (GTDB taxonomy): domain Bacteria; phylum Pseudomonadota; class Alphaproteobacteria; order Caulobacterales; family Caulobacteraceae; genus Phenylobacterium. The sequence goes on along the minus strand of JAYVDG010000461.1, from coordinate 7,253 downwards.
CCTCCGCCAGGGCATGGGCCAGGTAGGTGGCCAGTGATGACGACAGCTGCGTCGGGGCGGCGGTGACGTCGGAGCGGACGCTGTTGCGCACCTTGGCCACGGCCGCCTCCACCTCCAGCTCGGTGGGGCCCTCGCGGCCGAACCGGCGAAGCTCGTCCTGGCCCGCCGCCAGGGCCGCGTCCCAGGCCTCGGCATTGGGGGCGGCGCTGAAGCAGACCGCTTGGCCGCCGTCCAGGTCGGTCACCGTCATGCCGGCGCGCAGCAGGGTCTTGGAGCCATTAGTCAGCTGGGTCAGCCGGGCGTTCAGGGCCGACTGCCAGACCTGGCGCAGGCTGTTGCGGCGCAGACTGGCGGCGTCGGTGGTGGCCGGGGGCGAGCCGGGCAGGACCTTGCAGGCCGATAGTCCGCTGGCGATCTGCGGCGTGGCGATCACCAGGGCCTCCAGGCCGCGGCCCGCCTCGATGTCGCCCAGCGCAGCGCGGGCCGGCGGCGGACCCTTGCCGGTCCAGCTGCCGAAGGCGTTGGCGATCTCGGCCTCCATGGCCTCGGGCGCCATGTCGCCGACCATCACCACCCAGGCGGTCTCGGGCCGATACCATCGGGCGTGGAAGGCCTCCAAGGTCTGCGGCGTCATCGCCCTCAGGCTGGCCTCGGTTCCTATGGGGTCGCGAAGGGTGCTGCGCAGGCGGGGGGCGACGAAGCTGGTGACCTGGTCGCGCACAAGGGCGCCCGGCTCGTCGCGGGCCTCCTTCTCGGCCAGCACCACCCCGCGTTCGCGGTCCATGGCGGCGGGCTCGAAGGTGATCCCGTCGGCCACGTCCCGCAGCCAGCGGAAGGCCAGGTCCAGGTGGGCCGGGGCGGTGTCGGCGAGATCCAAACGGTAGGAGGTCGCCTCCACCGAGGTGTCGGCGTTGTGGTCGCGCCCGGCCCCGGCCCCGGCCCCGACGCCGATCAGGGCCAGGGCCCGCTCCAGCTCACCGTCCTGGAAATGGCGGGCGCCGCGGAAGGCCATGTGCTCGACGAAATGCGCGCCGCCCCGTTCGGCCTCGGTCTCCTTACGGCTGCCGACATCGACATAGAGGCGCAGGGAGACCGCGCCCTTGGGCAGGGCGTTGCGCATCACGGCATAGCGCAGCCCGTTTCCCAGGACGCCGCGGCGCAGGGCCGGGTCCTGGCGAAGCGGACTGGAAACAGGGGTCGCGGCCGTTGGGGCGGCCGAGGCGCCGAGCGGCGCCAGACTCAGCGCCAGGACCAGGCCCAGCGCGGCACGGATAGTCGGCAAGCGTGTCCCCCTGTCGGCGTGACTCAACCTACAGGATCATGCGCCGCCGAAAAGAGGGCTCCCGCGTCCGGCGATCAGGCCCGACGGTATTCCAGCATCGAGCCGTCCTTGAGCTTGCCTTTCAGGGCCGTCCAGACGCCGGCCTCGTCGTACCAGTCGTCGATCTCGGCCTCGCCGCGCACGGACCACTGGCCGGCGCCGACCTTGCGGGTGGTGACCTTCAGCAGCTTGCCCTCCTGGGGATTGAACAGGGGGCCGGTGAAGACCTCGGGGTTCCAATGGGTGAAGGGGCGCGCCCCGGCCGGGCCGGTGATGCGGCCCTTGGCGGTTTCGATGACGACACCGGTGTCGGTGCGCCGGGCCGAGACCCGCTCGGCCTTGCCATTGGAATCGGTGGTGGTGTCCAGGCTGGCGAACTTGCCCACGGTCCAGCGCTCCACCGCATGGTGGCGATAGCGGAACACCGGGACGGGCCCCAGCTTCACCGCCATCCGCACATCGGTGGTGACGGTAGGGGAGGCGGGGTCACCGGCGAAACTCAACAGGTGTTCGCCGATCCGCGTCCCGTTGCGCAGGACGTGGAAGGCCAGGCGACGGCTTGATGGCGTTGCGGCGAGGGCCAAGCCGGGTAGGGCGGCCAGGCCGCCGGCGAGCAGGAGGCGTCGATTGATCATGCCTGAATCTACGCGCGGAACGACGACCCGGATGCGTCAGAGCGTCAGGCGCCAGGTCTCCGAGACCTGCGGAGGCCCCAGATCGGCATGGGTCCAGCTATCGATCATCTCGAACCCGGCGGCGGCGTAGATGCCGCGCGCGGCCACCAGCACCGCGTGGGTCCAGAGCACCACCTCGGCGTATCCGGCGGTCCGAGCGAAGGTCACGCACTCGGCCACCAGCCGCTTGCCCAGCCCAAGGCCGCTGGCGGCCTGCGTCAGCATCAGCAGACGCAGCTTGGCCTGACCGGGCGCCTCGCCCTTGACCAGGAAGATGGAGCCCAGCCGCTCCCCGCCCCGCTCGGCGATCCAGCAGTGCTCCATTGCGGGATCAAAATTATCGAGGAAGTCGGCGCAGACCCGGGCGGTGAGCGGCTCGATGCGGCTGTCCCAGCCGAACTCCCGCGTATAGACCTCGCCGTGCTGCTCGATGATCCAGCCCATGTCGCCGGGCCGGTGGGGGCGCAGGGTCACCTCCTGCGCGGGCCCCAGATCCAGCAGGGTTCGAACCTCGGTCATGGCCCGGGTCAGCCGCCCGCGCTGGCCGTCGTCCAGCCCCGCGATGATCTTTCCCACCACCTGGTTCGACGCCGCGTCCAACCCCGAAAAGGTCTCGGCCCCCTTGGCCGCCAGGGTGATGGTGATGCTCCGGCCGTCCTCTGGCGATGGCGAGCGCGCCGTCAGGGCCTCGCGCTCGAACCGCTTGAGGATGCGCGACAGGTAGCCGGCGTCCAGGCCGGTGATCCCGCTGATGGCCTTGGGCGTCAGCCCGTCCGGCGCCTGGGCGATCTCATAGAGCACCCGGCCCTCGGCGACGCTCAGCGGCGTGCCCAGATAGGCCTCCTCCAGCACCCCGATGGTACGGGTGTAGGAGCGGTTGAAGCCACGGATGGCGGCGATCGCGTCGGTCATGGCGGTCTCCTCTCGCACAGGAAACCCAGCTTATTTGACGGAGTCAACTATCTGCGAGGGCTCGCCCTGCCGCGGCGATGGCGCGGGCCACATCGGTCTCTGTTGTGCGCCAATTGGAAACGCTGATCCGCATGCAGCGCCGGCCGCTCCAGGTGACTCCGCCGAAGAAGGCCTCGCCCGAAGCGTTGATGGCGGCGATCACCGCGTCGGTGCGGCGGTCGTGGCCGCCATCGGGGCTAAGGAACCGCACCAGGCCCTGGTTGAGGCCCGAGGCCGCCACCAGCTCCGCGCCCGGCAAGGCGCCGATCCCCTCGGCGAGGGCCCGGGCATGGCCGCAGGTGCGGTCCACCAGGGTCGCCAGGCCGTCGCGGCCCAGTTCCCGCAGGGCGGCATAGACTGCGAAGCCCCGCGCGCGGCGCGACAGTTCCGGGTTCCAGTCCAGGGGATCGCGGGCCACACCATTGCCGGCCGGCAGGTAGCTGGTGGCGAGCGTCAGGGCGGCGCGATGGGCGTCGGCGTCGCGGACGAAGGCCAGGCCGCTGTCATAGGGAACGTTCAGGTACTTGTGCCCGTCGGTGGTCCAGGAGTCGGCCAACTCCACCCCGTCGGCCAGGGCGCGGCGGGTCGGGTCGACCTTGGCCCACAGGCCGAAGGCGCCGTCCACATGGACCCAGGCTCCCGCCGCCTTGGCGATGGGAACCAGCTCTGCGAAGGGATCGAAAGCCGCCAGGTTCAGCTCGCCGGCCTGCAGGATGACGATGGTGGGGCCCTCGCCCATCGCCAGGGCCGCGCGCAGGCCCTCGGCGGTCACCCGGCCCTCGGCGTCCAGGGGCAGCAACTCCAGCGATTCCAGACCGAATCCCAGCAGGCGCAGGGCCACGTCCACCGAGCCGTGACGGTCTGGATTGGCCAGCACCCGCACGCGCGGGCCGCCGTTGAGCCCCTGGCGCTCCACGTCCCAGCCGGCGTCCCGCAGCACTCCGTGACGGGCGGCGGCCAGGCAGGTGAGATGGGCCATCTGGCAGCCGGTGGTGAAGGCGAAGCTGGCCTCCGCCGGCAGGTCGAACAGGTCCTTCAGCCAGGCCCCGGCCACCTCCTCGGCCACGGCGGCGGCCGGGCCGGAGGCATGCAGGCAGGCGTTCTGGTCCCAGACGGCGGTCAGCCAGTCGGCGGCGATGGCGGCGGGCAGGCCGCCGCCGATCACCCAGCCGAAGAAGCGTCCGCCCTGCGACCCGTGCAGGCCGCCGGCCACATCGGCCACCAGTTCGTCCACCACTTGGGGGCCCGGGACACCCGCCGCGGAGAGCGGCCGGCCCAGCGCCGCGCGCAGGTCGGCCAGGGAGGCGGTGGCCGCCACCGGGGCGGTCTCCAGCCCGTCCAGATAGGCCAGGGCGTGGTCGTGGGCGCGGGTCAGGGCGCTGTGATCGGCGGTCGGCATGGAGGTCCCCTTATCCCGGCCAGGAGACCGGCGCGGCGGGGATCAAGTCAACCGGCGCCCGGCGGGATTCGGACGGCCATTGCCAAGCCTGCGTCGGGCCGGTGATATCGCGGCTGTCGCAGACGGAGACTGCCGATGGCCCACTGGCTGATGAAGTCCGAGCCCGAGAAGTTCAGCTATGAGGACCTGGTCCGCGACGGCAAGACCGTCTGGGACGGTGTGCGCAACAACCAGGCCGCCCTCTATCTGAAGGCCATGAAGGTGGGCGACGAGGCCTTCTTCTACCATTCCCAGAAGGGGCTGGAGGTCGTGGGGATTTGCAAGGTGTCGCGCGAGGCCTTCCTCGACCCGTCCGACGCCGCCGGTCGTTTCGTAGCCGTCGAGGTCACCCCTGTGCGCAAGCTGAAGCAGCCGGTCAGCCTGGCGGCGATGAAGGCCAACGCGGCGCTCTCCGAGATGAAGATGTTCAGGCAGTTCCGGCTCTCGGTCTGTCCCGTCGAGCCCGCCGAGTGGAAGGCGATCCTGGCCATGGCCGGCGAGTGATCCGGTTCTGGGCGGCCCTCGGCCTGGCTTTCGGCCTGGCGGGATCTGTCCACGCCCAGCCGGTTGAGCCTGCGCCGCCGGCGGTGGCCCTCACCGCCCCGCCCATCGCCTGGGCCCAGGCCTCCTCGATGATGACCCGGCTGCTGGAGACCGCCGCGCCGTCGAGCCTGGCGGTCTACACCACCATGGCGGGCGACAAGGACAAGCAGGGCCTGTTGATGGGCGCTCTGCAGTGGAACTTCGGCCAGGGGACCATCGCCGACTTGATCGACCGCGTGCCGGACGCCGACGCCCTGGCCGCCACCGCCATGCCCTTCCACGGTGCGGACTTTGTGAAGTACGCTCGGATGTCCCGCGATCCCCTGACCCGGCCCGAGGCGCTGGTGTGGGCTCGCTCGGTGCAGACCGACGGGGTGATCCACCCCGACTTCGCCATTGAGCTGGAGGGCTTTCTCGGCGACCCGGCGATGGTGGCGGCCCAGGACGCCGGCGAGCAGGTGTTCCGCGCCTCGGCCTGGAACCTGGCCACCAAATGGTCGGCGAACCTGCAGGGGCGGCCGGGTCCGCGCTTCTCTGAGTACGCCTTCTTCTACGACATGCGGGTCCAGGCCGGAGCCCGCTACCTCGACGAGATCGAGGCGGTAATGGCCAAGCTCGCCACCTTCAAGGCCGGCGAGACCCGCGACATCGACTTCATCTCCCGGGCGCGCACTGGCGCGGCCTTCGTGGTCATGAAGAACGACGTCCCCTGCGCCATCCCGACCGCCAAGCGCCCTAACCTGGCGGCGGGCCACGTCTGGGACGGCCAGGCCAACTGCGCCATCTGGCGCGCCATGATCGCGGGCGGCGAGACGCAAAGCGCCGATCGCGAGCTCTTGGTGCTCGCCTTCCTACGGGCCTATGTCGGCTCCGACGAGTTCGCGGTGAACCTCTTCAACCGCAAGGGCCTGTTCGCCACAGGTCGGGGCCTCGCCAACGGCCGCTCCTGCGATTTCCGGATCCTGTTCGCCGCCCTGGACGCCGGCGAGGCGGTGCGCGCCGATCAGGTGTCGGGCGCTTGCCGCCCGCCCAAGCCAGGGAAGGGCTAGGCCGCCGGAGCCGCCAGCGCCACGGTCATCTGGGTCTGGATGACGATAGCCACCAGCCGGCCATCCTCGCCCGTGATCCGGGTCTGCCAGACGCTGGAGGAGCGGCCGATGTGCAGGGCCGTCGCTTCGCCCGTGATAGTGGTTCCCTCCTTGGCCGAGCCGACGAAGTTGGTCTTGCTCTCGATGGTGGTCGTCCGCGAGCCGGCCGGCAGGTTCAGGAAACCGCCCACGGCGCCCAGCGCATCGGCGAAGGCCATGATCGCTCCGCCGTGCAGGATATGGCCGGAGGTGCAGAGGTCGGCGCGGACCAGGAGCTTGCCGATCACCTTGTCCTTGGAGGGATTGGTGATCGCCACGCCCATCAGGTTGGCGAACGGCATGCCGGTGTCTTGGGCCATCGTTTCCTCGCAGAACACGTTTCTTGAGCGCGACCTTAGCGTGCTTCGCGATGATCCAAAGCGCCGTCCAGCTTGCGATTTCGGGCCTGCGAGCGTAACGGAACGCTCCGCTTGAAGATCAGGAGAGACCCCGATGGGCTATCGCGTAGCCGTCGTCGGCGCCACGGGTAATGTGGGCCGCGAAATGTTGAACATCCTGGAGGAGGTTCAATTCCCCATCGACAAGATCCACGCCATCGCCAGCCGCAAGTCGATCGGCGTCGAGGTCTCGTTCGGCGAGAAGATCATCAAGTGCCAGGACGTGGAGCAGTTCGACTTCTCCACCGTCGACGTGGTGCTGATGAGCGTGTCTGGAACCTTCTCCAAGGAATGGTCGCCGAAGATCGGCGCCGCCGGCCCCATCGTGATCGACAATTCCTCGGCCTTCCGGATGGACCCCGACGTCCCCCTGGTGGTGCCGGAAGTGAACCCGGACGACGTCACCTGGGCGCACAGGAAGAACATCATCGCCAACCCCAACTGCTCGACCGCCCAGCTGGTGGTGGCGCTGAAGCCGCTGCATGACCGGGCCAAGATCAAGCGGGTGGTGGTCTCGACCTACCAGTCGGTCTCCGGGGCCGGCAAGGAAGGCATGGATGAACTGTTTGACCAGACCAAGAACGTCTTCGTCCTGGGCGCCACTCCGCCGAAGAAGTTCCCCAAGCAGATCGCCTTCAACGTCATCCCCTTCATCGGGTCGTTCCAGGACGACGGCTACACCGACGAAGAGCAGAAGATGTGGAACGAGACCCACAAGATGATCGATCCGGCCATCAAGCTGACCGTCACCTGCGTGCGCGTGCCGGTCATGGTCGGCCATTCCGAAGCGGTGAACATCGA
>JAYVDG010000460.1:0-4154 GCA_043749525.1 Phenylobacterium sp. | reverse complement strand
GTGGAGGTCTGTTCGTCGAAGTCGTAGCGGTTGTGCAGACCCGCGGCCTCCAGGACGTTGCGCAGGGTCTGCTCGCCCCAGCGGCCCTGGACCCCGGCGCCCCGGCGCAGGGCGGCCGACAGCTTGCGGGCCTCTTCCTGGGTGGCGGTGGAGGCCAGCAGCAGCTGGCTGATCTGCGCCTTCAGGCCGCCGGTCTCCTCGGCGCGGGTCTTCTCGACGGCGACGACCTGTTCCTGGAACTTGGCCAGGGTCTCGGCGACGGGCTTGAGCTGGGCCTCCAGGCGCGCCTGAGCCAACTCCTCGCGGCCCTTGAAGGTCTCGTCGGCGCGCTTGAGCACCTGGTCGGCGATGGCGGTCACCGCCTCGGCCTGGATGAGCGCGGCATTGCGCCCGCCCTGTTCCTCGATCAGCCTCAGACGCGAGGCGGAATCCTGCAGCTCCCAGGCCCGCGCCTCGGCCCGGTTGGCGCGGCCGCGCTCCATCAGGGCCCAGGTGAAGCCGATGGCGGCGGCCACGAGGGCGATGACGAGGAAGATCAGGAGCGAGTTCATGCTCTGTTCTTTAGCCGGAGTCGGCGAGAATCGCCAGCAGGGCCGGGACGCACAGCGCCGAGTTGTCCGCCGCCATCTGCGCCATCTCCATGTAGCTGAGGTGGCTTTCCTCGCCCGCGAGGTCCGACAGGGTGCGGATCACATAGAGCGGCCGGCCCCAGGCGAGCGCCACCTGGTCCACCGCCCCGGACTCCATGTCGATGGCGTCGGCGGCGAAGGTCGCGTGCAGCTGGTCGCGTGTCACCGCGCAGTTGAGGAAATAGTCGGCGGTGATGACGCCGCCGAGCGCGATGGGATGGCCCAGATCGCCCGCCACCGCGTCCCGCAGCTTCGCCAGGTTGGCCGCGATCGGCGCCGCCACCGGTGTCAGAGCCGTCAGCCGCGGCGCCCCGATCGGCATCTCCCCCGACCGCGTGGGGGTGAAGGCGCCCTCGAAAACGTGGCCGTAGTCGTGGATGTCCAGCCGCGCCGCCAGCAGCACCGAACCCACCCCCAGCGTCGGGTTCAGCCCGCCCGCGACGCCGGCGAAGATCAGGGTCTCGGCATGGAAGACCGCCAGCAGCAGGGTCGCCGCCGCCGCCGCATTGACCTTGCCCATGCCGGCCAGGGCCAGGGCGAACGCCGCGCCCTGGTGGGTCCCGCTCCAGACCTGGGTCGGCCCGTAGATCGCTGGCTTCGAGGTCACCCGCAGCCGGGCCTGCAGGGCCGCCAGTTCTTCCGGGGTCGCGCAAAGGATTCCGTACATCGCGCTTTCTCCTTGGACCTGCCGCCGTGCTACCAGATTCCCCAGGGCAGAGGGGGAACGCCATGATCACCACCGAGCGGACGATCCTGCGGCCCTGGCGCGACGAAGACCTCGACGCCTTCGCCGCCATGCTGGCCGATCCCGAGGTCCAGGCCGACGCCGGCGGCCCGGTGGATCGCGACAACGCCGCGCGCAAGATGACCCGCTACCGCGACGCCTATGACCGCGTGGGCTTCGCCCGCTGGGTGGTGACCGACCACGAAGGCGGCTTCCTCGGCTATGTCGGGATCATGCCCGTCGACGACTGGCATCCCCGCGCGCCGAACGTCGAGGTCGGCTGGCGCCTGGTCCGCCGCGCCTGGGGCTCCGGCATCGCCACCGAGGCCGCGAGAGCCAGTTTGGCCGACGGCTTCTCGCGCCACGGGTTTGCGGAAGTGCTGAGCTACACCGAAGCCACCAACCACCGCTCCCAGGCGGTGATGCGCAAGCTGGACCTCGAACGCGACGAAGCCCGCGACTTCACCAGCACCCATGACGGCCACACCTGGTCAGGCCTGGTGTGGATAGCCAAGCGGCCCTAGGCCGGCCGCCGCGCCCGCATCGCCTGAGCGATGGTCCCGTCGTCCAGCCAGTCCAGCTCGCCGCCCACCGGCACGCCGCGCGCCAACATGGTCACCGAGACGTGGGCGTTGGAGAGGCGTTCGGCGAGGTAGTGGGCCGTCGTCTGGCCGTCCACCGTGGCCGGTAGGGCGAGGATGACCTCGGTCACCCCCTCCTCCATGGCCCGCGTCACCAGCGAATTGACCCGCAGAGCCTCGGGGCCGACCCCGTCGAGGGCCGAGAGCAGGCCGCCCAGCACGTGGTAGCGGCCGCGGAAGGCGCTGGCCCGCTCCATGGCCCACAGCGCGCCCACCTCCTCCACCACACAGACCAGGGTCGTGTCGCGGGAGCGGTCGTCGCAGATGGCGCAGGGGTCCTGGGTGTCCAGGGAGCCGCAGGTGGCGCAGGTCTTCACCCGCTCGGCCGCCACGGCCAGGGCCTCGGCCAGGGGCTGCAGCAATTGCTCCCGCCGCTTGAGCAGGGCCAGCGCCGCGCGCCGAGCCGAGCGCGGGCCCAGGCCCGGCAGCTTCGACAGCAGCGCGATCAGGCGCTCGATTTCAGGTCCGGCGGAGGCGGCCAAACTGGCTCCTGGCGAGGCAAGTGCGATTCAGGGGATTGTCGGTAGGTCCTATGTAGATGTCGAGGGGAGCCCGCGCCATGATCACGCCCGATCTGCCCGTCGTCGAGGACACTCTGCTGGCCTTCATCGGCGGCAGCGCCATCGCCGAACTGCAGGAACTGCTGGAGCGTTGCGAGGATTTCGAGGTCCTGGTCACTGGCCATCCCCCCGACCCCGACGCCGCGGCGGACCTGCTCACCGAGGTCCCGCCCGACCATCCCCTGCGGGACAAGTTCGTCATCGGGGTCTGGACCGAGGACGGCCTGACGGCGGCCATCGACCTGCTGCGCGACTTCCCGCAGCCGCACGTCTGGTATCTGGGCCTACTGCTCGTCGCCCCGGAGGCGCGGAGCTCAGGGCTCGGCGCGCGGATCGTCGAGGCGTTGAAGGTCTGGATGCGTAGCCATGACGGCCGCTCCATCCGGCTGGTGACGCAGGATCAGAACCCGGACGCCCTGCGCTTCTGGCTCGCCCAGGGCTTCGTCCAGACCGGGACCGCGACCCAGGAGCTGATGGACCGCACCAACCAGGTCACCCGCCTCGAGTTGAAGCTCTAGAACTTCGGCAGGCCGGGCAGGCCCATGCCCGCCAGTGGGCCGGCGGCGTCGCGCATCAGCTGGCCCTGCTGTTCGTCCAGCTTTCGCTTGGCGTCGGCGTGGGCTGCGACGATCAGGTCGGAGATCACCTCGCGCTCGCCGGGCGCCAGAAGGCTCTCGTCCAGCTCCACCGAGGCCAGTTCGCCCGTGCCCTTGAGGGTGAGTTTGACCATGCCGCCGCCCGAGGTCCCCTCGATGACCAGCTGCGCCAGGCGCTCCTGCGCCTCGACCAGCTTCTGCTGCATGGCCTGGGCCTGCTTCATCAGGCCGCCCAAATCCTTCATCGAGTCCTCACTGGCGTCGGTAGGTGATTAGTCTTCGTCTTCCTCAGGCGGCGCGTCGGCGGGCGAGGCCTCCGGCGTCGGCAGGGTGCGGATGCTGACGATCTCGGCGCCCGGGAAGCTGGCCATGACCGAGAGGATGAAAGGGTCCTGCTCGATCTCGGCGCGGATGTCGCGCTCCTCGCGCTTCTGGCGTTCCCACTGGCTCTCGGCCCCGCCGCCGCCCTGGGCCGCGATCAGCCACGGCTGGCCGGTCCATTCCCGAAGGCGCCCGATCAGGCGCTGGGCGAGGTTGGCGGGCGCGCCGGGGGCCGGCTCGAACTCGATCGCGCCGGGCCGGAAGCTTACCGGGCGCACATAGCGCTCGACGTCCAGCCGCAGGGCGATGTCACGCTTCTTCTCGATCAGGGCGATGACGTCGGCGAAGGACTGCAGCACCGGCGGCGCCTCGGCCGCCAGGGGCTCGGGGGCGAGCACCCGGGCCTGGGCCATGACGCTCCCGCCGCCGCCCTGGCTCGTCCCGCCACCACCGCCGCCGCCAGAAGGCCCCGGCGCGCCGCCGACCGGATCGCCGGTCTGGAGACGCCGCAGCGCCTCCTCCGGCCCCGGCAGGTCGGCGGCGTAGGCCAGGCGGATCAGGGCCATGTCCACGGCCGCGGCGGGGTCGGGCGAGCGCCGCACCTCGTCATAGGCCCGCAGCAGCATCTGCCACAGGCGCGACAGGGTGCCCGCCGAGACCGAAGCCCCGATGGCCGCCAGCCG
>JAYVDG010000459.1:0-4156 GCA_043749525.1 Phenylobacterium sp. | reverse complement strand
GCATGATGCGCGGCAGGTCCTCGACCGACTTCACCAGATAGTTCTGCTTGGTGATCGGCCGGGTGATGCCCACCGTGTCGCATTCCTGGAAGGCGTCGGTGCCGATCAGGTGGGTGGCGACCTGGCCGGTGATGACCACCATCGGGATGGAGTCCATCAGGGCGTCGACGATGCCGGTGACCGCGTTGGTGGCGCCGGGGCCGGAGGTCACCAGGACCACGCCGCACTTGCCGGTGGAGCGCGCATAGCCCTCGGCGGCGTGGGTCGCGCCCTGCTCATGGCGAACCAGGACGTGCTGCAGACGCGTCTCCTCGAACAGCGCGTCATAGATCGGCAGCACCGCCCCGCCCGGATAGCCGAAGAGCACCTCGACGCCCTGGTCGATCAGGGCGCGCACGACGATCTCCGCACCGGTCAGGGTTTCGATATCGGCTTCGATGGTGGTCTGGTGGGCGGTCATTTTAGCAGCGCCTAGTGTGGAGCAATAAAAAAGGCCCTCTGGGGGCCCGGTGCAAGCGACCTTGGTCAGACTGACGTGATCGTCAGTCCGCGACAGGTCGCCGTACAAGTACAAGAATCTCGCGCACGAGCATTCTCCAGAAACGAAGGTCCCTGCTGATGCCATGCCCCCGTCAGGGCGTCAAGCCGGGGTTTAGCGCAAGAAACTGCCTCCACTGGCCGTCAGCATCCAATGCGGTGACCCTTGGCCATTCGGCCATTTGCCCCCGCTGCCAGGTGGATTGGCGCTTGGCGTAGCGGCGGGTTTCCTGCTGGGCGGCGGCGAGCGCCTGGGCCGGGGTCAGCTCGCCACGCAACTGGGCGGCCAGTTCGCGCACCCCCACCGCCTTCATGATCGGCAGGGCGGGGTCGAGATCCCGCGCCATCAGCTCGGCCACCTCCTCAAGCGCGCCGGCCGCCAGCATGGCTTCGAACCGGGCGTCGCAGCGGTCGTAGAGCGCTTTGCGGTCGGGCTCTAAGGCGACCGCTGAACAGGAGCCGGCGGGGAGGGCGGGGTCGGTGCGTCCGTGCCAATCGGTGAGGGAAACGCCGCTCGTGGTGAACACCTCCCAGGCCCGCGCCAGCCGCTGTTTGTCACCCGGGCTGATCCGCGCGGCGGCGGCGGGATCGACGCCCGCCAGCCGTCGGCGGAAGGCGACCTCCCCCAGGGTCTCGTAGTCCGCGGCGGCCTGATCGCGGACCTCGGGAGGCGTCCCCGGGATTTCCGCCAGGCCATGGGTGAGGGCGCGGAAATAGAGCCCCGTGCCGCCCACGACGACGACGGATCGCCCGCGTCCGGAGATCTCGGCGATCTCCTGGCTGGCCGCCCGCGACCAGGTTCCCGCCGACCAGCCATCGGCGCCGTCCACGGTTCCCACCAGGTGATGCGGGATCCAGGCCTCGTCCTCATGGGAGGGCCGCGCCGTCACCACGCGCAGATCGCGATAGATCTGCAGGGCGTCGGCGCCGACGATCTCGGCCCCGATCTTCTGGGCCAGACGTAGGGCCAGGGCCGACTTGCCGCTTGCGGTGGGCCCGGCGATCAGCCAGATGCGGGGCTCCATGCAGCTCGCCCTTACCCTCGTCAGTCCCACGCCCAATGCGGCCCAGGCCGCCATCGGCCCGATCACCACAGCGCTCGCAGGCGTCCGCGCCCGCGTCAAGGAGCCCCGCGTCCTGGGCCCCGGCGCGGTCGACCTGGCGCTCGATGCCGAGGCCATCGCCCCGGTCCGCATCGCGGTGGCCAATGCGCTCGAAGGCCTGCCCGTCGACGCCTGCGTCCAGCACTGGAACGGCCGCCGCAAGCGGCTGCTGATCGCCGACATGGACTCCACCATCATCGGCTGCGAGTGCATCGACGAGCTGGCCGACTTCGCCGGCGTGAAGGACAAGGTCTCCGAGATCACTGAGCGCGCCATGCGCGGCGATCTGGACTTCGAGTCGGCCCTGCGCGAGCGGGTGGCCATGCTGAAGGGCCTGTCGGTGGACGTCCTGCAACGCTGCTACGACGAGCGGGTGAAGCTCAATCCCGGCGCGCGGACCCTGGTGCGCACCATGACCTCCAACGGGGCAGGGGCCTTCCTGGTCTCCGGCGGCTTCACCTTCTTCACCTCCCGCGTGGCCCAGGCCGCCGGCTTCCAGGCCAACCGCGCCAACACCCTGATCGAGGCCGGCGGCCTGCTCACCGGCGAGGTCGGTTCTCCGATCCTTGGCCGCGAGGCCAAGCTGGCCGCCCTGCGCGAGGAGACCGCCGCCGCGGGCTTCACCCCCGCCGAGGCCCTGGCCGTCGGCGACGGCGCCAATGACCTGGCCATGATCAACGCGGCGGGTCTGGGCGTCGCCTATCGCGCCAAGCCCATCGTCGCCGCCGAGGCCGACGCCAAGGTGGACCATGCCGACCTCACCGCGCTGCTCTACTTCCAGGGCTACACGGCGGCCGACTTCGTTACAGACTGACGCCATCCTTGATTGGGCGGCGTGGGGCGGGCTGGTTTAAGGCCAAGCCATGACATTGCCCCGCATCCCCAAGGCCGTCGTCTTCGACATGGACGGCCTGCTCTGCGACACCGAGGTCGTCTACCGCGACTCCATGTTCGCCACCGCCGCCGAGCACGGCCACGACATGCCGCTCTCGCTGTTCAAGAGCATGATCGGCCTGCCGGGTCCGATGAGCGACCGCCAGGTGCTCAACCACTTCGGCGAGGACTTCCCGATCCAGGCCTTCAACGACCGGGTGCAGGAGCACGTCGATCTGGCCTGCGAACGCGGCATCGACCTGAAGGCCGGCGTCCTCGAACTGCTCGACACCCTCGACGCCCTGGACCTGCCCCGCGCCATCGCGACCTCGTCCAGCCACCGCGCCGTGGAGGCTCATCTGGGCAGGTCCGGCATCATCCCGCGCTTCCACGCCGTGGTGTCCCGCGGCGACTACCTCAACGGCAAACCCAACCCCGACCCCTTCCTCAAGGCCGCCGAACGCTTAGGCGTCGCGCCAGAGTTTTGCCTGGCCCTCGAGGACAGCCACAACGGCGTCCGCGCCGCGTCGTCGGCCGGCATGATGACCATCATGGTCCCCGACCTGCTGGACCCCACAGAGGAGATGCACGCCCTGTGCGTTCGTATCGCTGCGGACCTGCACGAGGTGCGCGGCCTGCTGGGGTGAAATTCGATGTGGGCTTGACCTTAGTTCCATAGTTCCACAATTATGGAAATATGGAATCAGAACTCGCCCTAAAACGCCTCTCGGCCCTGGCGCAGGACTCCCGCCTCGCGGTCTTCCGACAGCTCATCAAGGCCGGCCAGGAAGGCCTCGCCGCCGGGGACCTCGCGCGGTCCCTGGACATCCCGGCCAACACCCTCTCGGCCCAGCTCACCGTCCTGGCCAATGCGGGTCTGGTGCGGTCGCGCCGCGACGGCCGCTCGATCATCTACTCCGCCGATTACGAGGGCATGAGCGGCCTGCTGCTCTACCTCATGGAAGACTGCTGCCAGGGCCGCCCCGAGGTCTGCGCGCCCCTGGCCGCCCTCGCCCAATCCTGCTGCTGACCGCGAGCATCGGATGAAACCCTTCCACGTCCTCTTCCTCTGCACGGGGAATTCGGCTCGCTCGATCCTGGCCGAGGCGATCCTGAACCGGCTGGGCGACGGCCGATTCGTCGCCCACTCGGCGGGCTCCATGCCCAAGGGCGAGGTGCATCCGCAGAGCCTCGCCCTGCTGACCCGCAAGGGCTACGCCACCGGCGGCTTCCGTTCCAAGAGTTGGGATGAGTTCGCAGCCCCGGGCGCGCCTGAACTCGATTTCGTCTTCACCGTCTGCGACAGCGCCGCCGCGGAGGTCTGTCCCATCTGGCCCGGCCAGCCGATCAGCGCCCACTGGGGCGTCCACGATCCGGCGGCGGCCACCGGAACTCCGGCCGAGGTCGCCGTGGCCTTCGCCGAGACCTACCGCCAGATGAGCCGCCGCATCGAGGCTTTCGTCAGCCTGCCGATCGCCAGCCTTGACCACCTCACCCTCCAGCGCCGGGTGCGTGAGATCGGCGCTGGTCAAGACACGGCGGTCGGCGCTTGATCGCGCGCCGGCTGGCCGCCGAGGCGCTCGGCACGGCCCTGCTGTTGGCCATCGTGGTCGGCTCCGGGATCATGGGGGAGAGGCTGGCCG
>JAYVDG010000458.1:0-4161 GCA_043749525.1 Phenylobacterium sp. | reverse complement strand
CCGGCAGCATGGTGTTGCCGATCAGGTGCGGGGCGAAGGGCAGGATGGCGGTCATCTCGTCGCCGGCCAGCTCGCAGCGCATGCCGAGGAACCGGATGTAGGGGACAGACGCCAGGAAGCCCTGCAGGCGGTCGTTCGCCTCGCTCATCGCGCGGCGCTCGCGCCGTGCAGGATGAAGGCGGCCTGGGCCGTGGCGATGGGGTCGGCGGGATCGACGTCCCAGGCCTCGGCGCGGACGAAGGCGATGGACCGGGTCATCTTGTAGCAGTGGGCCATGGCGGTGATATCGGCGCGGGGCGCGGCGGGGCGCATGTAGTCGATGCGCAGGTCGAGCGTCGCGGTAGGGAAGCGCTCGCCCTTGGACGAGTTGATCGCCAGGCCGCAGCAGTGGTCCAGCAGGGAGGTGACGACGCCGCTGGCGATCACATCGGTGGCGGGGTTTCCCACCAGGTCAGCCCGCCAGGAGACGAGGATGGAGCCGCGGCCATCGCCCACGGAGATCAGCCGGAAGCCAAGGGCTGCGGCCTGCGGCACGGTCTCCACCATGTGGCGGGCCTGCTCGCGGATGGCGTCTTCGGGGGCGTCCATGCCTCCCGTTTGGGCCAGGCCCGCCCCAGGGTCAAGGATGACCCAAGGGAGGTTTAGCCGACGGTGAAGCCCGTGGAGACGGCGACGATGGCGATGGCGAGCATCGGCAGGGCGGCCATCAGCAGGCTGGCGAGACCGCTGACGCGGCCGAGGTTCACAGAGTGGGTCATGGCTTTTTCTTTCGGTTGGAGCGAAGCCCGGGGAGGTGCGTTCGTCTCGAGCGGCGGTGTAGTCGCGGCCAGTTCGAAAAGCCCGTTAAGTCTTGGTCATGACGTTGAATTCACAATATTAATGTCCCGTAAGGTGGAGCTTCCATAGAGCGCGTCAGGGCTAAGTGGACACCGGTTAGCCCGCCCGCCGCGCTCTACACTTTTAAACTGGAGCCTTTTTGAACGGATCAGATGATCCCATCTGATCCTAAAAGGCTCCCGCTGGCGGTTCTGATGATCAAGCCCGAAGCTCTGCTTCGCCCGACCCCGGCCGGCCTCTACTGCCCGCCCGGCGATTTCTACATCGACCCCAACCGGCCGGTGGACAGGGCGGTGGTGACCCACGGCCATTCCGACCACGCGCGTTCTGGCCACGGGGCGGTGCTGGCCACGCCGCAGACCCTGGCGATCATGGCCGAGCGCTATGGCGTCGATTTCGCCGGGGTGACCGAGGCTGCGCCCTATGGTCAGACCGTCCATCGCGACGAGGTCGCGGTGACCCTGGTCCCGGCAGGCCACGTGCTGGGCTCGGCCCAGGCGGTGGTCCAGTGGAAGGGCCTGACCATGGTGGTGTCGGGGGACTACAAACGGCGGCGCGATCCCACCTGCCCACCCTTCGAGCCGGTGCCCTGCGACGTCTTCATCACCGAGGCCACCTTCGGCCTGCCGGTGTTCCGCCATCCGCCCGATAGCGGCGAGATCGCCCGGCTGCTGCGCTCTGTGGCCCAGTTCCCGGAGCGCTCGCACCTGGTGGGGGCCTATGCCCTGGGCAAGGCGCAGCGGGTGATCTGCCTCCTGCGGGAGGCGGGCTGGGACAAGACCATCTATGTCCACGGCGCCCTGGAGCGGCTGAACCGGCTCTATGAAGACCACGGGATCGACTTGGGCCTGCTGGCGCCCGCCACTGTCGCCACCAAGCAGGACTTCGCCGGGGCCATTGTCATTGGCCCGCCCTCAGCCCTGCAGGACCGCTGGTCGCGGCGCTTCCCCGATCCGGTCCAGGCCTTCGCCTCAGGCTGGATGCAGGTCCGCGCCCGCGCCCGCCAGCGGGGAATCGAGCTGCCGTTGGTGATTTCCGACCACGCCGACTGGGACGAACTCACCGCCACGGTGGACGAACTGCGCCCCGGCGAACTCTGGATCACCCATGGCCGCGAGGAGGCCCTGGCCCGCTGGTCGGAACTGCACGGCATCAAGGCCCGGGCCCTGGCCCTGGTGGGCTATGACGATGACGGAGAGGACGGCTAGGCTCCACCCGGCTTCGCGCTCTAGATTGGCCCAACTGTTCGGGGGGCAGACATGGCGCAGGACGAATATCGCCGGCTCGATCCGCTGAAGATCGTCGAGACCGCCAATGTCCTGCACGACCGGGTGGCCGAACGGTTCCCCAATGCGGGCCTGGCGGCGGTGGCCGCCGACGTGGTGCTGGCCACGCGCCAGACCGCCCAGCGATCGCGCAACTTGGCGCGGCCCTATCTGGGCCTGAGGCTGCTGGCCTTCACGGTGATCGCCGCCGGTGGCTATGGCGAATACCGGCTGCTGCAGAGCCTGGGGGTGGCCAACCTCGACCTCGGCGCCAACCCGCTGGACCTCGCTCAGGGCGTGGACTCGGCCTTCAACCTCTTCCTGCTGACGGCGGCCGGCGCCTGGTTCCTGCTCACCCTCGAGGCGCGGTGGAAACGCCAGCGCATCCAGCGCTGGCTCAACGAGCTGCGGGCCTTCGCCCACGTGGTGGACATGCATCAGCTCACCAAGGACCCCACCGCCCGGGGCGGCCCGCGCACCACCTCCTCGCCGGACCGGGGGATGAGCCGCTACGATCTCACCCGCTATCTGGACTACAGCGCCGAGATCCTGGCCCTGATCGGCAAGCTGGCGGCCATCTATGCCGGCGGGACCCAGCACCACCTGGCCATCGCCGCGGCCGGCGACGTGGAGAACCTCTGCTCGGACCTCAACCGCAAGATCTGGCAGAAGATCATGATCCTGGCCGAGGCGCGGAACGATCCGCCGCGCCCGGCCTGAGGGCTTGCAGGCGATCACGAACCTGTTACCGTCCGTATCACAGGGGCGTGATCACAAGGACTTTGAGCCTATGCGTATCGCCGTCTTCCTGGCCGCCAGCCTGGCCTTGGCCGCCTGCTCCAAGCCTGCAGAACGTGAGGCGGCCCCCCAGGCCGCGCCCATGGCTCCGGCGGCCCTGGCCGACAGCACCGTCGCCTATGCACCGGCCGCCAAGGGTGGGGCCGCGCCCCAGACGCCGCTGCCCGTCACCCTGCCGATGCTGGCCTACAGCTACGACTACGCCATCAGCGCCCCGCCCAAGGCGATCGGCGCCCTGGTCTCCCAGCACGAGGCCGCCTGCGTGGCCGCGGGTCCGGCGATCTGCCAGGTGGTGGGCTCGTCGGTCTCGGAGACCGGCGAGGACCGGGTCAGCGCTGAGCTGACCCTCAAGGCCCAGCCCGCCTGGCTGAAGCGTTTCCGTGAGGGCCTCGGCGCCGAGGCCAAGGCCAATGGCGGACGGCTCGTACGCGCCGCCGCCGAGTCCGAAGACCTGTCGCGGCAGATCGTCGACAGCGAGGCCGCCCTGCGCGCCCGCACAACGTTGCGCGACCGGTTGCAGGCCCTGCTGGCCAGCCGCCCCGGTAAGCTGTCGGACCTGCTGGAGGTGGAGCGTGAGTTGGCCCGGGTGCAGGGCGAGATCGACGCCACACAATCCGAGCTGACCATGATGCGCGGCCGGGTCGCCACCTCGGAGATGAAGCTGACCTACGAGTCCGGCGGCGTCCTGGCCCCGGAAGGCGCCTGGTCGCCGGTGGGCCGCGCCTTCGGTGATGTCGCCGATATCCTGGCGGGCACGATCGCGGTGATGGTCCGCGCCGTCGCCGTCCTGGCCCCCTGGGCGCTGGCGATCGGCGGGCTGCTGTGGATATTCCGCCGCCGTCTGCCGCGCTGGGGCCGCAAGTCCCCGCCGAAAGCTGACTAGAACGGCGCGCGATTCCGGTTTCGCGCCGGAGTCGCGCAACCGCGCGGGGGGACATAGACTTCTCCTCCCATGCGCGCCTTCGCCGAGCTCCTGGACCGTCTGTCGCTGACGGCGTCGCGGAACGCCAAGCTGACCCTGGTGCGCGACTATCTGCGCGAGACGCCGGATCCCGACCGGGGCTGGGCTCTGGCTTCGCTGACCGGCGACCTGACCTTCGACGCCGCCAAGCCGGCCTTCATCCGCAAGGCGGTGGAGGAACGGATGGACCCGCTGCTGTTCCGCTGGTCCTACGACTATGTTGGCGACCTGGCCGAGACCGTGGCCCTGGTCTGGCCGGCCAAGCCGGGCGCCAACCGCGAACCGGAACTCTCCGAAGCC
>JAYVDG010000457.1:0-4178 GCA_043749525.1 Phenylobacterium sp. | reverse complement strand
GAGGCCATTCCCGATCCGCAGAAGCTGTTTTCGTGGTGGAGCTACCGCGCCGCCGACTTCCGCGCGTCGAACCGCGGCCTGCGCCTGGACCACGTGCTTATCTCGCCGGGCCTGCGGGAAGCCGCCTTCCGCCAGGGCGCGGCGGCGGCGCGCGTCCACGACGACGTACGCGAATGGGAACGCCCCAGCGACCACGCACCCGTGAGCGCCGACTTCGGGCTTTAACAGACAATGGTATCGAGGTGGCCGGCCTGGCCATAGCTCAGCAGCTTGCCGTCGCGGGTCATGACGCGAAGCCCGCTTTCACGTGCTGTCGCGGCGATGATCCGGTCGGCGGGGTCGTTGGGGGGTGTTCCCGGAAGTCGGGTGGAAGCGATCAACAAGCCGGGCGGCATGGGCGCGACCTCCAGGCCGATCCGGTCCACCGACAACTCCCACCACCGCAGCGGCGGCATGGTCAACGAGAGCCGTCCGCGCGCCACGAGCAGGCCGATTTCCCAGGCGCTGATCGGCGAGACCTGGGGCGCGGCGCCGGCTCTCCACAGCGCGTCGAGCTTGGCCTTGGCCGCCTCGTCGATCGGATCAGCCTGAGAAATCCAGATCAGCGCGCAGGTATCCAGCAGGAGTGACCCGATCACTCGAACACCGAACCCCATTCCAGATCGGCCGGTGTGGTGAGATCGACGCCTTCACCCAGGCGGACCGTTCCCTTCATGGCGCCATAGCCCGGAAACCCGCCGGATCGCAGCGGGGCGCCGACAGTCCCCGCCTTCAGCGGCTGGGTGCGGCGGAAGACCAGTCGCTCTGCGACTATATCGACCTGTTCGGTCATGTAGCCCGCCCGCAGCCAGGTCTTGGTCATCGGATTGTTGGAGGGATTGTTGCTCCACCAAGCCGGGTACTGCTTGGATGCCGGCAGCTTGAACCCAAGGATTCCCTCGACCTCAGAGAACCTCACGGGGACACGGTCGCCGTGTTGGCCTTGCAGGAAGGTCTCAAGCGGATCGTACTTGCCCATGGCGGAGCCTCCTCTTGAGGTTCACCATAGAAGCAACCTTAAAGCTGTAAACAACTTTTCAGGCGGCCGTCACGCCGGCCCCGCCCCCATCAGCACCCCCACCGCGATGCCCAAGCCGAAGGCCGTCAGCATCATGGCGTCGCCGGCCGTCAGGCCCGCGCCGAAGCCGTAGAGGAGGGCCAGCTGCTATTGTGATCGCGGGCGGCGCTTGGGGAGGGCCGCGCCCCAAGCCTCGCGCCAGGGTTCCTTGGTCACCAGCCGCTCCATCGTCCGCGTCTCCGGTCAGGGCGCGGGCGATCTCAGGCGGACCGGGTCAGCGCCCAGATCGGGTTCGAGACCTACGGAGCCAGGCGGTAGCCGCCGGCCTCGGTGAGCAGCAGGCGGGCGTTGCCGGGATCAGGCTCGATCTTCTGACGCAGGCGGTAGACGTGGGTTTCCAGGGTGTGGGTGGTGACGCCCGCATTATAGCCCCAGACCTCGGCCAGCAGCTCCTCGCGGCTCACCGGCTTTTCGCCGGCCCGGTAGAGGTACTTCAGGATGTTGGTCTCTTTTTCCGTCAGCCGGATTTTCTTCTGGTTGGCGTCCACCAGCATCTTGGCCGAGGGCCGGAATTCATAGGCCCCCAGGTGGAAGACCGCGCCTTCCGACTGTTCGTGGCTGCGCAGCTGGGCGCGGATGCGGGCCAGCAGCACGGCGAACTTGAAGGGCTTGGTGACGTAGTCGTTGGCCCCGGAGTCGAGGCCTCGGATGGCGTCGTCGTCGGTGTCGGCCGCAGTCAGCATGATCACCGGCGAGGTCACCCCCCGGGCGCGCATCAGCTTGCAGGCCTCTCGGCCGTCCATGTCGGGCAGATCTACATCCAGCAGGATCAGGTCGGGGCGGGACTCCACCGCCTGTCGCACCCCGTCGCCGGCGGTGGCCGCCTGGATGGCGGAGAATTCTTCGTGCAGTTCCAGTTGCTCGGCGAGTTCACCGCGCAGATCATCATTGTCGTCGACGACGAGTAGGGTCTTGCGTTGGGCCATGGGCGCTAACATGCACCGTGTTGGGCGCATGCGCCAACCGCTCAGGGGGGATGAAGCGTGCTGTTCACGGCGATGTCAGACGGCCGGTTCGATCTGGGCGGCCGTGAAACCCGTTGCGCGCTGGGCAAGGGTGGGGTGATCCCGGCCGCCGACAAGCGCGAGGGGGACGGCTGCTCGCCCCTGGGGGTCTGGCCGATCCGCCGGGTGCTGTACCGTCCCGACAAGATGCCGCCGCCGCCCACCGCCCTGCCGATCCAGGCCCTGCGCCCCACCGACGGCTGGTGTGACGCCCCCGGCGACCCGAACTACAACCGGCCCGTCACCCTGCCCTACCCGGCCAGCGCCGAAATCCTGTGGCGGGAGGACAAGGTCTACGACTTCATCCTGGTCCTGGCCCACAACGACGATCCGGTGATCCCGCTGATGGGCTCGGCCATCTTCCTGCACGTGGCGCGGCCCAGCTTCGAGCCCACCGAGGGCTGCGTCGCCCTCCAGGCCTGGGATGTGCTGGACCTGATCGGCAAGGCGCAGCCGGGCTCGGCCATCTCCATCGTCGACGTCAATCCGCACCCCTTCCTGGAGGGCATGGAGCAGATGGACGAGGCGCGGCGCGCCAAACCTGAGCGCCCGACCCTGCGGACCTCACCCCCGGGGACCAAAGAGGGCTGAGCCCACCCGCACGCTGGTGGCGCCGAACCGCACGGCGGTCTCGAAGTCGTCGCTCATCCCCATGGAGAGCTTCTCGATCCCGTTGCGGGCGGCGATCTTGGCCAGCAGGGCGAAGTGCGGCCCCGGCGGCTCTTCGGCCGGGGGAATGCCCATCAGGCCCTCGATCACGAGACCATGGGTCTCGCGGCAGGCCTTGATGAAGGCGTCGGCCTCCGTCGGAATCACACCGGCCTTCTGCTCTTCCTCGCCGGTGTTCACCTGGACGTAGAGGCGCGGCGTCCTGCCCTGCTTCGTCATCTCCTGCGCCAGGGCGCCGGCCAGCTTCTCGCGGTCAAGCGTCTCGATGACGTCGAAGAAGGCCACGGCCTCCTTGACCTTGTTGGTCTGCAGCGGCCCGATCAGCCGCAGCTCGACCCCGTCGCGATGGCCGTCCCAGGCAGCCATGGCGTCCTGCACCCGGTTCTCGCCGAACACCGCCTGGCCGGTCTCCAGGATCGTCGCCACCCGGTCCCAGGGCTGTTGCTTGGAGACCGCCACCAGGGTCACATCGCCGGCCTGGCGACCTGCGGCCTTCGCCGCGGCGGCGATACGCGTCAGGATGTCGGCGCAGGCGGCGGCGGGATCGAAGGAGTGGGTCATAGGCGGGTTCTGGACAGTGGTGCGGACGGGGGCCTGCTTACGGCGGCGCAGCGGCCAGCGAAACCCCCTGCCCGCCCTGCTCTATTTCACCGACCCCGTGCGGACCCCCGATCCCGAGGCCGTCGCCGCCCGGCTGCCCAAAGGATCGGCCATCGTCTACCGCCCCTTCGGGGCGGCAGACGCGCTGGCCGTCGCCCTGCGCCTGAAGGTCATCGCACGCCGGCGTGGCCTGACGCTGCTGATCGGCGCGGACGAGGCCTTGGCTGCGAAGATCGGCGCCGACGGGGTCCACCTGCCCGAGCGGCTGGCGTCGCACGCGCGCCGCATCCGCGCGAAACATCCAAAATGGCTGATCACGGCGGCCGCCCATAGCCCGCGCGCCGCGCGCGCGCCGGTCGATGCGGTGGTTATCTCGGCGATCTTTCAATCGAACAGCCCTTCGGCGGGCCGGCCCCTGGGCCCGATGCGCCTGGCCCAGATCGTCCGCCTGGCTAAGAGCCCCGTCTACGCGCTGGGAGGCGTCAGCCAGACCACCGCCGCGCGGCTGTTGGCCACAGGGGTGGTGGGCATCGCCGGGGTGGAGGTGTTCACGGTTTAGAATCAAAAAAGCCGCCCGGTGGGGCGGCTCATCATCGGTCTGGAGAGACCCTTAGAACTTGAAGGCGGTCTCGAGGCGGACGCGCGGCGCGCCGTCCTGCGGTTCGGTCTTCTTGTACATGGGGGTTTCTTTTTCCCCCAGGGCCACGGCGCCGCCGACCCGGAGCGACGGCGTCACGCGGAAATAGGCGCCCGCCTGGACGTCATTCCATTGCGTGTCCCGGCCATCC
>JAYVDG010000456.1:0-4181 GCA_043749525.1 Phenylobacterium sp. | reverse complement strand
ATGCGTCGGGAGCCGGAGATCGCCGCGGTGTTCTGGCAACAGATGCTGCGGATGGAGAAGGTGATCCTGCCGGGCCGCTATCGCTTCGCCCGCAAGGTGCGCCGCTGGCTTCACCCGCGCCGCGCCGGCTCGATCTTCGCCAAATAAGGTCTGCCCGATCGGGACGAGGTGTGGCGCCGGCGCCGCGCGAGGTCTGAATTGGACATAAACCTTAAAATTTAACCGCCCTGTCGCCTTTACGAGGCACTCCTGCATTCGCATATGCGCTTACAGGACGTCCGCCCGACCTCCCCAAGCGGACGCGCGTCCCAAATCCTGGTTTGAACCGAAGTGTCCTACGCCATACCCAGCGTGCGCGCCCTGCGCGCCTCCGATGACTTCGCCCGCGAGCTGGTGGCTCGGACGGTGCGCGTCGGTTTGGCCTCGCTCGGGGTGCTGATCGTGCTGGCCGGGATCGCCGTGGCGCCCCTGCCGGGGCCTGGCGGCCTGCCGGTGATCGTGGTCGGCCTGATGCTGGTGCTGCGCAATTCCTTCAAGGCGCGGCGCACCTTCGTCCGCTTCCAGCACGCCCATCCGAAGATGATCTTTCCGATCCGCCGCCTGCTGCGGCGCGAACCGGAATTCCTGCTGGTGGCCTGGCAGCAAATCCTGCGCATCGAGCGCCTGATCGTGCCGCGCAAGCTGCGGTTCGCGGTCCGGACCCGCAAGCACTTCCGTCGCCGCCGCTAACCCCAAACGAAAAAACCCTCGCGCGAGAGAGGGGTTTCGGTCGCTCGTCGACGAAGCCAGATCCTATTGGAGCTTGGCGCCCATCTGCTTGATCGCCCCGTCGATCAGCGGATCGGACTTCAGACCCGCCAGCCGGCTGGTCAGAACGCTCTCGGCGATCTGTGTGGCCAGATCGGCGGCGGCGGCCTTCACCTCGGCGGAGGCTTGGGCTTCGGCCGTCGCGATCTTGCGTTCGGCCAGTTCACCGCGACGCTTGATCTGCTCTTCCAGCTGGGCCTTGGCCTCGATCGCCATGCGCTTGGCGTCTTCCTGGGCGTTGGCCAGCAGCTCGGCCGACAGCTTTACGGCGTCGGCGCGTTGCTGCTTGACCTCGGCCAGCAGGCGGGTGGCTTCGTCGCGCAGCGCCTGGGCTTCGTCCAGTTGCGCCTGGATGGCCTTGCCGCGGGCGTCGAGCGCCCCCACGGCCATGCCGGGCACCTTGGCGTAGATCAGGGCGCCGATGAACACCAGGAGGCCGACAGTGACCCAGGTGTGCGCGTCTTGCAGGAGTTCCACGTCGGA
Organism: Phenylobacterium sp.; assembly: GCA_043749525.1. Lineage (GTDB taxonomy): Bacteria > Pseudomonadota > Alphaproteobacteria > Caulobacterales > Caulobacteraceae > Phenylobacterium. The sequence continues at coordinate 2,891 of JAYVDG010000456.1, read as the reverse complement.
GTCTTTCTAAGCTAGGCCTTGGCGGCGGCTTTGAGCTCGGCCGCCGAGGCGGCCTTACCGGTCAGCTTGGCCACGATGGCTTCGGCGGTGTCGGAGGCGATGCCGGCGACCTGGCTGAGGGCCTTGTCGCGAGCTTCGAAGATCCGAACCTCGGCGGCGGCCAGGCTCTTGGCGAGCTTGGCTTCCTCCTCGGCTTGGCGGACGGCGCTTTCACCCTTGGCCTTCGCCTTGGCGTCGCCGGCAAGCTTCTGAGCTTGGGCGCGCGCCTGAGCGACTTCCTGGGCGACCGCGGCGGCCTGCGCCTCGGACTCTTCCTTCATTTTCCGCGCCGCGGCGATGTCACCGGAGATCCGGTCCTCGCGCGCTTCGATGGTCCCGCCCAGCTTGGGGACGAAGACCTTGGAGAACAGGAAGAAGAGGATGCCGAAGATGATCAGCATCCACACCATCTGGCCTGGCCATTGGGCCAGGTCGAACTGCGGCAGACCGCCCGAGCCATGCTCGGCGGCGGCGCCCGCTACGGCGTGAGCCGCTTCGGTCACGGGCTCGGCCACGACGGCTTAGACCTGAACGAAGAGGATGATGAAGGCCATCACGAGGGCGAAGATGCCCATGGCTTCCGTCACGGCGAAGCCGAGGAACAGCATGCCGCGTTCGGCGGCCGCGGCCGACGGGTTGCGCATGGCGGCTTGCAGATAGTTGCCGAACAGGATGCCGAGGCCGGCGCCGGCGCCGATGAGGCCGGTCATGGCAAGGCCCGCACCGATGTACTTGGCGGCAGTAACGTCCATTTTGGATAGTCCCTTTGTAGAGGTGGGGTTAGTGGCCGTGATCGAGGTTCACGACATCGCTGAGATAGGTGCAGGTCAGGGCCGCGAAGACGAAGGCCTGCAGGAAGGCGACGATGAATTCCAGGGCCATCAGAGCGATGACCATGGAAAGGCTGAGGGCGGAGCCGACCAGGCCGAGATAGGCCAGGCCGCCGTTGGCGATGGCGAAACCGCCCAGGCCGACGACGAAGCTGCCGAACATATACATGACCACGTGGCCGCCGATGATGTTGCCGAACAACCGCATGGCCAGGGTGACGGGGCGCACCAGGAACGAGATGAACTCGATCGGCACCAGGATGAACAGCATCGGCCAGGCCACGCCCGAGGGCACGAAGAGCTTGAAGAAGCCCAGGCCGTTCTTGGCGAAGCCGACGATCAGCACGATAAAGAAGGTCAGCAGGGCCAGGGTCGCGGTCACCGCCAGCTGGGCGGTCACGGCGAACTGTTCGGGGAACATCCCGATCAGGTCCAGCACGGCGACGAAGGAGAAGATCGTGAAGATGAAGGGCAGGAACGGACGGCCGCGATCGCCGATCATCGAGCCGGTCAGGCCCTTGTCGACCAGGTCGTAGACGGTTTCGGCCAGGGCCTGCATCCGGCCGGGCACCACGGCGCCACGCGACGAGAACAGGAAGAAGGCGGTGATCAGGGCGGCGGCGCCCATCATGGTGGCCACGGAGTTGGTGATCGACAGATCGATCGCGCCGACGCCGGGAACCGTCACGGGCGGCAGGCTCACGATCTTCTGGATCATGAACTGGTGCATGGGCTCGATGGCGGCCATTAGCGGTTCAAGTCCTCATCCTCGTTACGCACGACCGGCGGCGCCGGGGCATTCAGTTTCGCCGCCGTCCGGTTCGCGGACGTGTAGGCGTTATAGGCCGACAGGGCGGTGCCCAGCATCAGGCCGGCGACCATTCCCCAGGGCGTGGTGTGCAGGAAGTGGTCGAACAACCACCCGAACCCCAGGCCCCCCAAAACCCCGCCGATCACGCCCCCGAGGAGGCGATAGCCTTCGCCCATCGCGGCCTCGCTTGAGGCCTTGTTGGGCCCACGCTTGGTCGCGGTCTCGAAGGCGTCGAGCCGTTCGTCGAGGCGCTTGATAGCCTCTTCGTTCGAGTCGTCCGGCTGCGGCATTTGCTTCAGGTCTTTAAAGGGACCGCGACAACTGTCCGCGGCCCGGCCAGGTCGCGGCGGAACCTATAGAGCCGGGTGCAGTGCGTCAAGGTCGGGAAACTGTTATTTAAGAGGCTGATTTTTATCAGCTTTTCGACCCACAGCAAACGGTCTCGTCCGCGACTCCTGACGGTGGAGTATCGCGAGGCTCTTCCTGTCCCTGTTCGGGCGCGAGCGCTACTGCGCTGCCATGGCTTCGGCCTGGCGCAGGTCGACCGAGACGAGCTGGCTGACGCCGCGCTCGGCCATGGTGACGCCGAACAGCCGGTCCATGCGGGCCATGGTCACCGGGTTGTGGGTGATGGCGATGAACCGCGTCTCGGTGCGCCGCCGCATCTCGTCCAGCAGGTTGCAGAAGCGGTCGACATTCGCGTCGTCCAAGGGCGCGTCTACCTCGTCCAGCACGCAGATGGGGGCGGGGTTGGCCAGGAAGACCGCGAAGATCAGGGCCGCGGCGGTCAAGGCCTGCTCGCCGCCGCTCATCAGGCTCATGGTGGCCATGCGCTTGCCGGGCGGGCAGGCGAAGATTTCCAGCCCCGCCTCCAGCGGATCGTCGCTTTCCACCAGCCGAAGTTCGGCGACGCCGCCCTCGAACAGGGTTTCGAACAGGGCCTTGAAGTGCTCGTTGATGACCTCGAAGGCGGCCACCAGGCGCTCGCGGCCCTCGCCGTTCAGTTCGTCGATCCCCTGGCGCAGCTTGCCGATGGCGCCCGTCAGATCCTGACGCTCGGCCTGCATGGTCTCCAGGCGGCTGGCATGTTCGGCGGCCTCTTCCTCGGCCCGCAGGTTCACCGGTCCGATGGCGTCGCGCTGGCGTTCCAGGTTGAAGAGGTGGGCCTCCATGCCCCCCGAATCGCCCGGGATGGCGATGGCGGCGTCGGC
>JAYVDG010000455.1:0-4188 GCA_043749525.1 Phenylobacterium sp. | reverse complement strand
ACCGGCGCCCTGCGCGGCCGCGGCCTGGCCTTCATCGACGACGGCTCGGCCTCCCGCCGCGGCGGCGGCCTGCCCCGGGCCTCGGCCGACCGCATCGTTGACGACCAGCTTTCCGTGGAGGCCATCGACCAGCAGCTCTTGTCCCTGGAAGCCGGCGCCCTGCAGCACGGCCAGGCGCTCGGATCGGGATTTGCCTACCCCGTGACACTGACACAGGTGGCGCAGTGGGCCCAAAGCGTGGAATCTAGAGGCTACCAACTGGCGCCGGCCTCGGCGCTGACCACACGCAGGTAACCTCCCGCCTATGGACGACCTCGCCGCCTATCGCCCTAACGTCGGGGTGGTGCTCTTCCACCGCGACGGCCGCGTCTGGCTGGGGCGGCGGGTGAACACGCCCGAGCCCTATAACTGGCAGTTCCCGCAGGGTGGCGTCGACGCCGGCGAGGATCTCTATGCCGCCGCCAGGCGCGAGCTGGCCGAGGAGACGGGCGTCGTCACCACAACCCTGCTCGGCCGCACCGACGGCTGGATGGCCTATGACTTCCCCCCCGGCCACAACGGCAGCAAGATCGCCAAGGGCTGGAAGGGCCAGCGCCAGGTCTGGTTCGCCTTGCGCTTCGATGGGGAGGACAGCGAGATCGACCTCGGCGGCCAAGGCCATCCCGAGTTCGACGACTGGCGCTGGGGCAAGCTCTCCGAAACGCCGGGCCTGGTGGTGCCCTTCAAGAAGGCCACCTACGAGGCCGTCGTCACCGCCTTCCACGATTTCGCGGGCCTGTCTGGTCGCGCCGCCTGATGGCCGCTCCCATCGTCATGGTCCACGGCGCCTTCTGCGGCGGCTGGGCCTTCGAGGCCTTCCGGGCGCCGTTCGAGGCCGCCGGCCACACCGTCCTGACCCCGGACCTGCGCGGCCACAGCGAGGCGGGCGGCTCGGTCGCCGGTCTGTCGATGACCGACTACGCCAAGGATATCGCTGCGCTTTGCGCCGCCCAGCCCGAGCCGCCGATCCTGATCGGCCACTCCCTGGGCGGCCTGGTGTGCCAGCTGGCCGCCAAGCGGGCGCCGCTCAAGGCCCTGGTCCTGCTGGCCCCCTCGCCCCCCTGGGGCGTGGCGGGATCGTCCATGGAGGAGGCGGTCACGGCCTTTGGCCTGATGATGGGAGCGGCCTTCGCCCAGAGCATCAGTCCCGACCGCACCCTGATGCGGACCTACAGCCTGGACCGGATGCCCAGCGCAGAGCGCGAGGCCGCGGTCCAGCGCCTGCGCCCCGAAAGCGGTCGGGCCCTGTGGGAGACGCTGAACTGGTGGCTCGACCCCTTCATGACCACCAGCGTGGGCACGGGGGGTATCGGCGTCCCCTGCCTGGTGATGGTGGGCCAGCGTGACGTGGTCCACCCGCCGATGACCGCTCGCCAGACCGCCCAGCGCCTGGCCGCCGACTACATCGAGATGGCGGGCATGAGCCACTGGCTGCTGGGGGAGACCGGCTGGCAGGACGTGGCCAGCCAGGCCTGGGACTGGCTCGAAAAGCTCGAGGCGCGAGCCCCGGCCTAGCCCTTCCCGAACAGCTTCAGGCCGAGAATACCCGCCACGATCAGGCCGACACAGACCAGCCGGGCCGCAGTCACCGGCTCCTTGAACAGCGCGATCCCCAGGATCACCGTCCCCACCGCCCCGATGCCGGTCCAGACCGCATAGGCGGTGCCGAGCGGCAGGGACTTCACCGCCATGCCCAGCAGGGCCATGGAGACCAGCAGGCTGGCGCCCGTAAACACCGTGGGCCAGAGCCGCGTGAAGCCGTCGGTATATTTCAGGCCCACAGCCCAGCCGACTTCACAGAGACCGGCGACGAACAGGATGAGCCACGCCATGGCTGTCCTCCTATGACCGGGCCGTCCCGGAATAGAGAAAGGCGCTGGAGTCGTCTCCAGCGCCTGAACTCATATTGGTGTGTGGAGGCCGACGCCTAGAACTTGCGTTCCGAATAGAGCACTTCGCCCATGTCCCACTTGCCGTTGACCGAGGAGCCGTCCGGCTTCTTCAGCTGCAGGAACACCAGGCCGATCGACTGGTGATCGGTGAAATATTCCCAGGAGTTGGTGATGCGCTTGTAGTCGGTGGCCGGCACGAAATCGTTGCGCTGCTGGAGCAGCTCGGGCTGGTGCAGCAGCGAGAAGATGTTCAGGCCCACGATGATCGGCTTTTCCTCGCCGAGCGTGTAGTTGATCGCGATCCGGCAGACGTCCTTGTTGGAGCCCGGCGCATAGACGGTCAGGGTATAGGGCTTGGCCACCAGGGTCTGGGTGTAGGTCCCATCCCGCTTGTTGACCTTGAAGCCCTGGTCCTTGGTGGCGAGCTTGCTGATGTCGCCGCCGCGCACGAGGGGCACGCAGATGCGGTTGATCACGTCGATGATCTGGCCGATCTCACCGGTGGTGGGAATGGCGTAGACCTTCTCCGGCTCGGGCGCGGGGGCCGGAGCTGCGACCGGCGCGACGGCCGGAGCCGTGGCGGGCGCCATCGGCGCGACCGGCATCGCGGGCGGCGCGGCCGGAGGCGCCATGGGAGCGGCGGTTTGCGCGGTGGCCGAAGTGGCCAGGCCGGCGGCGATAAGACTGATGATGGCGGTACGCATAGACGGGTCCCCTGACTTGCGATCTATCACACTCAAAGTGGCCGTCCCTCGCAAGCCCCGTAATGCGAGAATACGGCGGCGAAGAGGCGGCGCCTAAATGGCGGCCTCGACCGCCTTCTCAGCGAGAACGGTCAGACCATCCGGCGTCACGTCCGCGAATCCGCCCTCGACGTCGAAGGCCAGCACCTTGCCGTCATTGTAAACCTTCACCCGACCGGTCTTCAGGGTCGTCATGAAGGGGGCATGGCCGGCGAGCACGCCGAAGTCGCCTTCGGAACCGGGCGCGTCGACCTGGTCGACCTCGCCCGAGAACAGTTCACGCTCGGGCGAGACCAGGGAAAAGTGCAGCTTGCCGGCCATCAGACTTAGGCTTCCGACGCGAGTTGTTCGGCCTTGGCCACCGCGTCTTCGATGGAGCCGACGTTGTAGAAGGCGGCTTCCGGCAGGTGGTCGAACTCACCGTCCACCACCGCCTTGAACGAGCGGATGGTGTCTTCCAGGCTGACGAAGATGCCCGGCATGTTGGTGAACTGTTCGGCCACGTGCAGCGGCTGGGCCAGGAACTTGGAGATCTTGCGGGCGCGGGCGACCGTCAGCTTGTCCTCTTCCGACAGCTCGTCCATGCCCAGGATGGCGATGATGTCCTTCAGGGCCTTGTAGGCCTGCAGGGTTTCCTGGACGCGGCGGGCGACGTTGTAGTGTTCCTCGCCGATCACCAGCGGGTCCATGATCCGGCTGGTGGAGTCCAGCGGGTCAACGGCCGGGAAGATGGCCTGGGCGGCGATGTCGCGCGAGAGCACGGTGGTCGCGTCCAAGTGGGCGAAGGAGGCGGCGGGCGCCGGGTCGGTCAAGTCATCGGCGGGCACGTAGATGGCCTGGACCGAGGTGATCGAACCCTTGGAGGTCGAGGTGATGCGTTCCTGCAGGTTGCCCATCTCGGTGGCCAGCGTCGGCTGATAGCCCACGGCGGACGGGATGCGGCCCAGCAGGGCGGACACTTCGGAGCCGGCCTGGGTGAAGCGGAAGATGTTGTCGATGAAGAGCAGCACGTCCTTGCCCTCTTCGTCGCGGAAGTACTCGGCCTGGGCCAGACCCGTCAGGGCGACGCGGGCGCGGGCGCCGGGGGGCTCGTTCATCTGGCCGTAGACCAGGGTGCACTTGGAGCCTTCGCCGCCGCCGGGCAGGTTCACCTTGCTCTCGATCATCTCGTGATAGAGGTCGTTGCCTTCGCGGGTGCGCTCGCCGACGCCGGCCAGCACCGAATAGCCGCCGTAGGCCTTGGCGATATTGTTGATCAGTTCCTGCATGGTCACGGTCTTGCCCACGCCGGCCCCACCGAACAGGCCGATCTTGCCGCCCTTGGTGTAGGGGCACAGCAGGTCGATGACCTTGATCCCCGTCACCAGGATTTCCGCCGAGGTCGCCTGCTCGGCGAAGGACGGGGCCTCACGGTGGATGGGGGCGAAGAACTTGGAGTTGATCGGACCGGCTTCGTCGATGGGATCGCCGATGACGTTCATGATCCGGCCCAGCGTGGCCGGGCCGACGGGGAC
>JAYVDG010000454.1:0-4191 GCA_043749525.1 Phenylobacterium sp. | reverse complement strand
GCCATGACATTCCGCCTGGATGAGAGCTCCGGCCGGCGGATCCTGGTGGCCGACGGCGGGGTCGACGCTGGGGCCGCCAAGCGGCTCACCACGGCGCTCGCCAAGTACAGCCCCGTCGACGAAATCTGGATCCGCTCGCCGGGGGGCGAGGCGAGCGAGGGTCCCAAGCTGGGCAAGGTGATCCGCAAGGCGGGACTGCCGACCCGCGTGCCCGCCGGCTGGGGTTGCGCCAGCGCCTGCAACTTCATGTTCCTGGGCGGTGTGATCCGCAGCATCGATCCGGGCGGCGTCTATGCCGTGCACATGTTCACCCAGACCACGACCCAGGGCTTCCAGGGCATGGTGGACTATGACCGCAAAGCCGAAGGGACGTCGCCTGTGCTGCGGGATATCGCCCAGCGCGAACAGGACTCCGCCCTGCTGGCCTCGGAGCAGAACGACTACATGATCCGCATGGGGGTCTCACGGAAGCTGCTCAGCGAAGTGATGTACCAGCAGAAGTCCACCCGCTTCGCCACCAACGACCGTTCGACCATCCGCTGCCTGACCGCCGCCGAACAGGTGCGCTACAATGTCATCAACGCCGAGTAGGGCGCGACATGACCGTGGTGTCATGACCTCGAATTAAGCTGATCCCGGGGGCGGCGCCGTCTAGGTTCCTCCCAAGATCGCTCAACAAGAGGAGGAGATCGCCATGCGTCTTCTGACCGTTCTGACCGCCGCGTCCGCCTTGGCCATGATCGCCGGCGCCGCCAACGCCGCCACCGTCGAGGTGAAGGACGCCGTGGCCCGGGTGGTGGTGATCCCCGAGAACCGCCAGGACATCAAGGTGGAGTTCCTGACCACCAATCCGAGGCTGCCGCTGCAGATCCGCAGCCTGGCCGGCAAGACCATCATCGACGGCAATCTCGATCGGAAGATCAAGAGCTGCCACAACGAAGGTTCCAAAGCCCGGGTCTATGTCTCCGGTGTCGGCGACGTGGCCTATGAGGACATGCCCCAGGTGGTGATCCGCACGCCGAAAGACGCCAAGGTCGAGGCGGGTGGCGCGGTGTTCGGCTCGGTGGGCAAGACCGCCAGCCTGGAACTCTCCAATGCCGGCTGCGGCGACTGGACGGTCGGCAATGTGGCCGGGAAGATGAGTATCAACGTGGCGGGCTCAGGCGACACCAACGCCGGCGCCTCGGGTGAGGCGGTGCTGCGGGTGGCAGGCTCCGGCGATGTGCAGACCCAGGCGGTGAACGGCGCCCTGGAGATCTCGGTAGCCGGCTCCGGGGACGTCAGCGTCGCCTCGATCTCTGGCCCGCTGACGGTGAAGATCGCTGGCTCGGGCGACGTGAGCATCAAGAGCGGCAAGGCCAGCGAGGTGAACACCTCCATCGCTGGGTCTGGCAATGTCGACTTCGGCGGCGTGGCCGGCAGCCTGAAGGCCAGGATCGCCGGCTCGGGCGACGTGCACGTGAAGTCCGTCACCGGCGAGGTCTCCAAGGCTATCGTCGGCTCGGGCAATGTCAGCGTCGGCTAGTTTGGACGCTGCATGACGTTGGTCCGGAGATAGCGGGATTTACAGATGTAAACTTCTGTGGCCACATCGGGCCATGAAGTTCCTGCTCAGTCTCACAATCGCCCTGGCCCTGCCGACCCTGGCCGCCGCACGGCCGGTCCTGACCCTCGACGCACCCGCGGCGAGGGTCATTGTTATCCCGGAGGCGCGGCAGGATATGACCCTGGTGGCCGACCCGCGCCTGACCATCCACCCGGTGGCCGGCGGCAGCGCCCGGGTCACCGGCGCCAGCTCCTGGCTTGAGCAGAACTTTCCCTGGCTGTTCGGCTATTCGTGCAACGCCACCGGTGTCAGCCGCTGGGGCCAGACCATCCCTCTCAAGGATCTTCCCACCCTGACGGTGCGCGTGCCCCTGGACGCCGAGATCGTGTCCTCGGGCGCCATCTATGGTCAGGCTGGGGCGGGCAGGGCGCTAAAGCTGTCGGCCGCCGGCTGCGGGACCTGGCGGCTGGCGCCGCTCTCCGAATCCCTGACCGTGACCCAGACGGGGCCGGGCCAGGTGATCGCCAGCCACGTGGACGGCAAGCTGACCGCCACGGTGGATGGGGACGGGACCATCGTGGTGGGGGAGGGGGTGGCCTCGACCGCCACTCTGGTGATGAAGGGCAAGGGTCGCATCGACGACCGCGGGACGGTGGGCATGCTCAACGCCCAGATGAAGGGATCGGGCCTGATCACCGTGCGCCTGCTCGCCGGACAGGCGAAGGTGGCCTATGACGGGGACGGTGATGTGCGGTGGGGCCGACCCAAGGGCAAGAAGTTCTGCAGCGGTCTCAGCTGCTACTGACCGGCCGTCGCAGACTTCCTGATCTGAGGGTTTTGCTGGCCTTGACGAGGCCGAGTCGCACACGTATAGACGCGCCTCCTGTTGGATCGGCTGTGCGCTTCGAAGTGATTTGAAGCGCAGACGCGGTTCGCGGAACGGCCCGACACCTTGAGAAATCAGGGTTTGGGGTTTGGCCTCGCGGAAACCTTTCGCGCGGGCCTATGTCGTTTTTAGCGGACTTACGCGTACGAGCGTCTCTCTTGAGGGGCGTTTGGGTTGGTCTTTGAAATGGTCAAAGTCACGCGGACGGACGTCGTCTGTAGGGGAAATTGAAGAGCGATATGGATCGTCAGAACATCCGCATCCGGCTCAAGGCCTTCGATCACCGCGTGCTGGATCATTCCACGCGCGAGATCGTAAATACGGCTAAGCGCACCGGCGCGACCGTGCGGGGGCCTATCCCCCTGCCGACGCACATCGAAAAATTCACCGTCAACCGTTCGCCGCACATCGACAAGAAGTCGCGCGAGCAGTTCGAAATCCGCACGCATAAGCGCGTGCTCGATATCGTCGACCCCACTCCGCAGACCGTGGACGCGCTGATGAAGCTCGACCTGTCCGCCGGCGTGGACGTCGAGATCAAGCTCTAGAGGGGATCGGTCGATGCGTACCGGCGTGATCGCCAAGAAACTGGGCATGGCGCGCTTCTTCGATGAAGCGGGAACCCATGTGCCGGTGACCGTCCTCAGCCTCGAAGGCTGCCAGGTCACCGCTCATCGGACCCAGGATAAAGACGGCTATGTCGCCCTCCAGCTCGGAGCCGGCGCCAAGAAGGCCAAGAACACCTCCAAGGCCATGCGTGGTCACTTCGCCAAGAGCGAAGTCGAGCCCAAGCATGAGCTGGCCGAGTTCCGCGTTTCCGAAGACAACCTGATCGACGTGGGCGCCGAACTCACCGCCGACCACTTCGTCCCCGGCCAGAAGGTCGATGTGACGGCCAAGACGGTCGGTAAGGGCTTCCAGGGTGCCATGAAGCGCTGGAACTTCGGCGGCATGCGCGCCACCCACGGGGTGTCGGTGTCTCACCGGGCGCACGGCTCCACCGGTCAACGTCAGGACCCGGGCAAGACCTTCAAGGGCAAGAAGATGGCTGGCCACCTCGGTCAGGAAACCGTCACCACCCTGAACGTCTCGGTCTGGCGCATCGACGTCGAACGCGGCCTGATCCTGATCAAGGGCGCGGTTCCCGGCACCGAGGGCACCTACGTAAAGATTCGCGACGCCATCAAGTCGGCCCGCCCGGCCGAAGCCCCGGTTCCCGGCGGCTTCCGCAAGGCTGGCCAGGTCGCTCCCGCCGCTGACGCGGCGCCGGTGGACGAGGCTCCGGCCGAAGCCCCCGCAGCCGAGGGCGCAGAATAATGAAACTCGACGTCATCAAACTTGACGGCGCCAAGGGTGGTTCGATCGAACTGTCCGACGCCGTCTTCGGCATCGACGAGATCCGTGGGGACATCCTCCAGCGCATGGTCACTTGGCAGCTCGCCAAGCGCCGCGCCGGCACCCACAAGATCCAGGTCCGCAACGAGGTCTCTCGTACGGGCAAGAAGATGTACAAGCAGAAGGGCTCCGGCGGCGCTCGTCACGGTTCGCGCCGTGCCGCTCAGTTCGTCGGCGGCGCCAAGGCCCACGGTCCCGTGGTCCGCAGCCACGCCTTCGACCTGCCCAAGAAGTTCCGCGCCCTGGCCCTGCGCCATGCGCTGTCGTCCAAGGTGAAGACCGGCTCGCTGGTCGTCCTGGACGCCGCGGTGCTGACCGATCCGAAGACCGCCGCGCTTCGCGCCCAGTTCGACACCATGGGCCT
>JAYVDG010000453.1:0-4195 GCA_043749525.1 Phenylobacterium sp. | reverse complement strand
GGCATGCGTGGCATCGTGCCCATCGGGCTCGATCTACAAGCGTGAGGAAGACGGCATTGTCCTGATCGACCAGGACAAGTGCCACGGCTGGCGCATGTGCGTCTCGGCCTGCCCCTACAAGAAGATCTATTACAACTGGGACTCCGGAAAGTCGGAGAAGTGCACCTTCTGCTTCCCGCGCATCGAGGTCGGCCAGCCGACGGTGTGTTCGGAGACCTGTGTCGGACGGATCCGCTATCTCGGCGTTCTTCTGTACGACGCCGACCAGATCGAAGCCGCCGCCAGCACCCCTGACGACCAGGACCTCTACCAGGCCCAGCTCGACATCTTCCTGGATCCCAGCGATCCCGCGGTGATCGCCCAGGCGCGCGCCGACGGCGTGCCGGAGGCCTGGCTGGACGCGGCCCGCAAGAGCCCGGTCTACAAGATGGCCATCGACTGGAAGATCGCCTTCCCGCTGCACCCGGAATACCGGACCCTGCCCATGGTTTGGTACGTGCCGCCGCTTTCGCCGATCCAGTCGGCCGTGGCCGCCGGCGCCCTGGAGATGGACGGCGACATGCCCGACGTCCATTCGCTGCGTATCCCGATCAAGTACCTGGCCAACCTGCTGACCGCCGGCAAGGAGGCGCCGGTCCAGCTGGCCCTGGAGCGCATGCTGGCCATGCGCGGCTACATGCGGGCCAAGACGGTGGAGGGGGTGATCGACCACGCCCTGGCCGAACGGGTTGGCCTGACGGCGGCGAAGATCGATTCCATGTACCGGTACCTGGCGATCGCCAACTACGAAGACCGCTTCGTCATCCCCTCGGCCCACCGCGAGACCGCCGAGGACGCCTACGACATGCGCGGTGGTTGCGGCTTCTCCTTCGGCAATGGCTGCTCCGGCGGCCGCACGGAGCTGGGTCTGTTTGGCCCCAACAAGCGCTCGCGCGCCAAAACCCCCATGGAGGTCTGAGACATGGCCCGCACCTACAAGGCGCTCGCGCTGCTGCTGACCTATCCCAACCGCGACCTGCAGGTCTTCGCGCCCGAGGCCATGGCCGTGATCGAGGCCGAGGCTATGCTGAGCAAGCCCCTGGTCCAGGCCCTGCGCAAGCTGGCCGCCGAGATCACGCAGGACGACATCTACGATCTGCAGGAGCGTTACACCGAGCTCTTCGACCGCACCCGGTCCCTCTCCCTCAACCTCTATGAGCACGTACACGGTGAGAGCCGCGACCGCGGCGAGGCCATGGTGGCCCTGCTGGAGCTCTATCGGGCCCAGGGTCTCGACCTGGCGGCCAACGAGTTGCCGGACTTCCTGCCGGTGTTCCTGGAGTTCCTCTCGACATTGCCAGAGCCCCAGGCCGCGTCCCTGCTGGGCGAGGCCAGCCATGTGTTGGAGGCGATGGGCGAACGGCTCAAGACCCGCGGCAGCACCTATCGCGCTGTGTTCGGAGCCCTGGCCCGCCTGGCCGACACCCAGGCCGATCCGGGCGTCCTGGCGGCCCTGCTCAGCGAGCCTGAGGAGAACCCCAACGACCTGGAGGCCCTGGACAAGGCCTGGGCTGAGACCGCCGTCACCTTCGGCCCGTCCGACTCCGACTGTCCCAAGGCCAGCGCCCTGGTCGAGGCCATGAACGCCGAACCGCCGCGCGCCGCACGCCGCGCCGGCGCGGCCGCCTGAGGGAGCCCGGAAGATGCAACTGCTCAACCAGATCCTGTTTGGCGTCTATCCCTACATCGCGTTGGCGGTCCTGGTCCTGGGATCAGTCATTCGCTTTGACCGTGAACAATACACCTGGCGTTCGGGGTCTTCGCAGCTCCTGCGCCGCAAGCAGCTGGTGCTGGGCTCGGTCCTGTTCCACGTCGGGGTCCTGACCATCTTCGGCGGTCATTTCGTCGGTCTGCTGACCCCCATCTGGGTGTTCGACGCCCTGGGGGTGCCCCACGGCGCAAAGCAAATCCTGGCCATCGTGGCCGGCGGGATCGCTGGGATCATGTGCTTGGCTGGCGGACTGCTGCTTCTGCACCGGCGCCTGTTCGATCCCCGTATCCGGCACAATTCGAGCTTCGGCGATACGGCGATCCTGATCATCCTGATGACCCAACTCAGCCTCGGTCTGGCCACCATCCCACTGTCCCTCGGCCACCTCGACGGCGGGGAGATGGTGAAGTTCATGAGCTGGGCTCAGGGCGTCTTCACATTCCAGCCCAACGTCGCCGACCACGTCGCCGACGTGCACCCGATCTTCAAGGCTCACCTGGTGCTGGGCATGACCATCCTGCTGGTCTTCCCCTTCACTCGCCTGGTGCACATGCTCTCGGCGCCGATCTGGTACCTCAATCGCCGCGGCTGGCAGCTGGTCCGCACTCGCCGTCTCCTGCCGCATCGCCGCGACAACGGCGCCCCGGTCTATCCGACCAAGCCCGGCGTTCAGCCCGCCGCCATCAATGCGACCCGTCAGGCGGTCCGGCCCTCTTCCTTCAAGGCCGGGGAGTAGCCGCCATGACCGCCACAGCCGCGACCATCGTCGTCGAAGGGGTCGAGATCCCCGAGTTCCTCATCGCCGAGGAGGTCCAGAACCACCCCAGCCTGTCGGCCGCCGAGGCCCGCACCGCCGCCGGTAAGGCGCTGGCGGTCAGGGCCCTGCTGCTGCACCGGGCCGACGAGCTCGGCCTGACGGCCCACCCCATCAAGGACGAGGCCGGTCGCGAGGAGACCAACGAGGAAGCCCTGATCCGGGCCGTCCTCGACGCGGAGATCGACATTGAGTCCCCCAGCGAGGCCGAGTGCCGCCGGGTCTACGACACCCAGCGCGCGCACTTCACCAGCCCGCCGCTGCTGGAGGCCGCCCACATCCTTATCGAGCCTAAGGGCGACGACGCCGAGGCCCTGGAACGGGCGCGCCAGGCCGCCCAGGGCGTCCTGGATCTCTGCCTGGCGCAGCCATCGCAGTTCGCCCACTTGGCCAAGACCCTCTCGGACTGTCCCTCGGGCAAGCTCGGCGGCTCCCTCGGCCAGCTCGGACCCGGCGACGTGGTGGGCGAGATCGAGCGGGCGTTGGGTGGCCTGCGGGCTGGGGACATCTTCCCGTGCCCCGTCGCCTCGCGTTTCGGCTGGCACATCCTGAAGCTGGAACGGCGCATCGAGGGGCGGGAGCTGCCCTTCGACTATGTGGAGGACAAGATCGCCCTTCACCTCGAGAGCCGCGCCTGGACCGCAGCGGCGACCCGCTACGTCTCTGACCTGGCCGACCGCGCTCGCGCCCAGGGCGTGGCCTTCAGCCTCAGCCGCGACGGCCGGTTCGCCACCGGCTCCCTGTCGCTGGGCGAACTACTGTCCCAGGGCGGCTCGGCCGACACGCTCGAGGCCTGGCTCGACGCCACCGATCCGGAACTGGCCGACCGGGTAAGGGCCGCGTCCCTGGCCGACAAGCTCAACGTCACCACCTTCGTACGCCGCGCTGTGGCCCACTTCGTCGACAACGCCGGCGACGAGAGCTGGACCCACCTGATCTCGTCTACCCAAGGCGCCAAGGACCCCGCCATCGCGGCCATGGCGTCCCTGCTGAGGACCAAGCTGATGCCCAAGGCGCGCACCTACACCATCGTTCGGAGAGTCTGAGTCATGCGTCTTCTTCCCGGCCTCCTGGGCCTGGCTTCCCTGGCCGTTCCGTCCCTTGCCTCCGCGGCCGAAACGCCCAAGGGCCTGATCCTGGAGTCCCGGCTGCGCTATGAAACCGTGTCCCAGAACGGATTTTCCAAGGACGCCCAAGCGGTCACCCTGCGCACCCGGCTGGGCTATGAGACCCCGGCCTTCCACGGCTTCAAGGCCCTGGTGGAGGGGGAGAACGTCACCGCCCTGTCCGACCGCTACAACAGCAGCACCAACGGCAGGACGTCCTATCCCCTGGTCACCGATCCCGAGACCACCGAGCTGAACCGCGCCCAGGTCTCCTGGACGGGGACGCAGGGCGAGGCGGTCATCGGGCGCCAGCGCCTGATCCTGGCCAACGCCCGCTTCGTGGGCAATGTCGGCTTCCGCCAGAACGAACAGACCTTCGACGCCGTCAAGCTGGTCTACCGGCCGTCCCCCAAGGTCAGCGTCACCTACGCCTATATCGACAAGGTCCACCGGATCTTCGGCGAGGACCATCCGCAGGGGAACTGGCGCAGCGACTCCCACCTGGCCCAGGTGGACGCCAAGACC
>JAYVDG010000452.1:0-4199 GCA_043749525.1 Phenylobacterium sp. | reverse complement strand
AAATACTTCGATTCTAAATTTATTTCTGCTTATGTTGGACTAGCTTTGGTTCAACTGAAATTGAACAAACTGGATGACCAAGGGCGTCATTCAGATTTTCAACGTCGGCGCCGAGCGGATGCTTGGCTATACGGCCGCCGAGGTGATGAACAAGATCACGCCGGCCGATATTTCAGACCCCCAGGAACTGATCGCCCGCGCCCACGCGCTCAGCGCCGAGCTCGCCACCGCGATCACGCCGGGCTTCGAGGCCCTGGTGTTCAAGGCCTCGCGCGGCATCGAGGACATCTATGAACTCACCTATATCCGCAAGGACGGCACCCGGTTCCCCGCCGTCGTCTCGGTCACGGCCCTGCGCGACGCCCAGGACGTCATCATCGGCTACCTGCTGATCGGCACCGACAACACCGCCCGCAAGCTGGTGGAGGAGGAGCAGAAGAAGTCCGACCAGAAACTGCGCGACCAGCAATTCTACACCCGCTCGCTGATCGAATCGAACATCGACGCCCTGATGACCACCGACCCGGCCGGGATCATCACCGATGTGATCAAGCAGATGGAGGCGCTCACCGGCTGCACCCGCGACGAACTGATCGGCGCGCCCTTCAAGGACTGCTTCACCGATCCCGAGCGGGCCGAGGCGGGCATCAAGCGGGTGCTGGCGGAGAAGTCGGTCACCGACTACGAGCTGACGGCCCGGGCCCGCGACGGCAAGCAGACCGTGGTCTCCTACAACGCCACCACCTTCTATGACCGCAGCCGCACCCTGAAGGGGGTGTTCGCCGCGGCCCGCGACGTCACCGAACGCAAGCGGGTGGAGGCCGAGCTGCAGCAGGCCAAGGCCATCGCCGAGAGCGCCAGCCGCACCAAGTCCGACTTCCTGGCCAGCATGAGCCACGAAATCCGAACCCCGATGAACGCCATCATGGGGATCGCCGACCTGCTGGCCAAGACGCCGCTGACGTCTGAGCAGGACAAGTACGTGCAGATCTTCCGCCGGTCCGGCGACAACCTGCTCAACCTGATCAACGACATCCTGGACCTCTCCAAGGTTGAGGCCGCGCAGCTGGATCTGGAGCGCACCGGCTTCTCGCTCGGCGACCACCTGGAGAAGGTGATCGAGATGGTGGCGCCCAAGGCGCACGAGAAGGGCCTGACCTTGGTTTGCGAGATCGCCCCCAGCGTCGCCAATGACCTGGTGGGCGACCCGACGCGGCTGCGTCAGGTGCTGCTCAACCTGCTGGGCAATGCGATCAAGTTCACGGAGGTCGGCGAGGTCTCCCTCAAGGTCGAGCCGGACCAGGACCGCGCGGTTCCGACCGCCCTGCGGTTCACGGTCTCGGACTCGGGGATCGGCATCGCTGACAGCAAGCTCGCCCGGGTGTTCGAACGGTTCACCCAGGCCGACTCCTCGACCACGCGCCGCTTCGGCGGCTCGGGCCTGGGGCTGACGATCTCCAAGCGACTGGTGGAGCTGATGGGCGGACGGATCTGGGTGACCAGTATCGTTGACACCGGCAGCGTCTTCGCCTTCGCCGTGCCGTTCGAGGTCTGGACCGCTGAGAACCGGCCGGTCAGCGCGCCGGTGGGCGCGGGTCCCGCCGCGCCGCTGCCGCCCCTGCAGATCCTGATGGCCGAGGACTCGCCCGACAACTGCACCATCGCGCTCGCCTATCTCGAGGACACCCCCTATCGCGTCGACGTCGCCGAGACCGGGGTCATCGCGTGTGAGATGTTCAAGGCCGGGCGCTACGACCTGGTGCTGATGGATCGGCAGATGCCGGCGATGGACGGTCTGACCGCCACACGGACCATCCGCGCCTGGGAAAAGGCCAATGACCGGCCGCCCACCCCGATCATCGCCCTGACCGCCTCGGCCCTGAAAGGCGACCGGGAGACTTGCCTGGCCGCCGGCTGCACGGCCTATCTCACCAAGCCGATCAAGCAGGACGTGCTGCTGCAGGCCATCCTGCACTATGCCACCCTGGCGGCGCCGGCCGCCGAAGAGCCGCGGTCCTGGCGGCCGAGCGCCAGGCTGCTGGCCCTGATCCCCGCCTACCTCGACAGTTGCCGGGAGCATGTCGTCACCATGCGCGACGCCTTGGACCGGGCCGACTTCGAGCCGGTGACGATCCTGGGGCACAACATGCGTGGATCGGGCGGCGGCTTCGGCTTCCAGGCCATCACCGACTTCGGCGCGGGCCTGGAACAGGCGGCCGAGGACTCCGACGTGCTGACCTCTCGCCGCCTGCTGGACGAGCTGTCGCGCTATCTCGAGGGTCAGGTCGGGGCTTAGTCTGCCGTCTCGCCGAACAGCGCCTCGTGCTTGGCGCAGATGGCCAGCCACAGGGCGCGCATCTCCGGCAGGTCGAGGCCGAACTCGTCGGCCAGAATCTCGACGAACGCGTCGGCCGTCTCGATCAGAGACTGGGTCCGCTCGCCGGGTCGGATCCGGCGCAGGGTGCGGCCAAGGATGATCACCAGGCCGTCGGGGGTATGACGCTGGACGATGGGGAACTGGGTGAAGATCGACTCCGGCGAGGTGCGCAGCCACTGGCAGGTGGTGTTCAGCGCCGCGTCGCTGGCGTTCGCCTGGGTGAAGTCGAAATAGGGCGCGCCGCCCAGGGCGTGGTTGTGGAAGCGCCACCAGTCGGCGTCGAGCTGCTCCAGCTGGAAGTCGTAGCCGGCCACGCTCATCGGACCGGCGACGAGGGGCACGGGCTCGAGGGTCCCGTCACCGAACCCGACATCGGCGATATAGGGCCGGTCCAGATCGACGCGCAGGACCAGGTGATTGCCGTGGCTGATCTCGCCGCGCTCCATGCGCGCCACGGCGCCGGCCATGCGGGTGACCTTGAAGCCGATCTCAGAGAGCGCCCAGCCGAACAGGCCGTTCATCTCGTAGCACCAGCCGCCGCGCCGGCGCGTCACCAGCTTGTCGAAGGCGTGCTGCACGGTTACGTCGCCCGGCCGCCGCAGCTGCACGTCCAAGTTCTCGTAGGGGATGGCCAGCAGGTGGGCGCGGTGCAGCGCCGTCAGCGTCTCCAGGTCCGCGCGCGGCGTCCCGACATAGTCGATGCGGGCCAGATAGGCGGCGAGGTTCATGGGCGCTCCTTCTTGTGCTCAAGCTAGGACGGCTGGCGCGGCGGCGCCACCTTGGTTAGGACGGAAGCCATGGACACACTGACCACCGAATTCGCCTTCGAGGCCCTGGTCTCCATCGATGTGGCCACCAAGATCGGAGACACCGCCCTGGGCAAGCGGCGGTTCATCGGCATCACCGGTGGGACCTTCAAGGGGCCGCGCATCGAGGGCGACGTGATCCCTGGCGGCGCCGACTGGCAGACCGTGCGGGCCGACGGGGTCACGGTGATCGAGGCGATCTACGCCCTGAAGACCACCGATGGCGCGGTGATCGCCGTGCGCAACCTGGGCCTGGTGTCGGTGACCGCGGATGGCGGCCGATATGTCCGCACCAACCCCACCTTCGATGCGCCCCAGGGGCCGCACGACTGGCTGAACAAGTCGATCTTCGTGGGGACCATCGGCGTGGCCGAGGGCGGCAAGGCCGTGCGGATCGGCGTCTACCGGGTGATCTAGGCCCGCTGGCGAGAACGCCCTGATCATTGGCGTATTCGCCCCTGGCGAGAGGCCCGCGCGGCTGGGCATTCTGGCAGCTGCCCAGGAGATCCCATGTCCCAAGCCGACCGTCCCCTGAAGGCCATGCTCGACCACAAGCTCTCCCAGTTCGACGACACCTGGGCGCCCAAGATCGTCGCCCGCTACAACACCAACGAGGTTCGCCTGGTGAAGGCGGAGGGGGAATGGATCTGGCATCGGCATGATGAGACCGACGAGCTGTTCCTGATCCTGGAGGGCGAGTTCGACATGGATTTCCGGGACGGCACGGTGGTCGTCCGTCCCGGCGAACTGCTGATCGTCCCGCGCGGTGTCGAGCACCGCCCCGCCGCGCGCCGGGGCCAGGTCCGGCTGCTGCTGATCGATCCCGCCGGAACGCCCAACACCGGCGACACCAGCACCGCCACGCTCGCGGTGGAGCTCTAGCCGATCGGCGCCGTCGAGACGCCAAGCCGGGAGTCGGCCAGGCCTGTGTAAAGCCACCACTGGCCCTGGAAGGCCACCAGTCCCTCGGCGAACACCACACTACCCACCTGGCCCCCGGCCTCGGCCGGATCGAT
>JAYVDG010000451.1:0-4201 GCA_043749525.1 Phenylobacterium sp. | reverse complement strand
TGGGGTGGGTATTCCTTGACTGAGATCACGGCCGCGAAACTGCGTTCCAGGGCGCCAGCGCGGGACAGTTCCACGGTTTCGGCGCCGAAGCTGACCCGGCGATAGGGGATGTGTTGTCCCAGGTCCGAGCGCGGCAGCAGCACCGGCCGCATCTCGCCGTTGTAGAGCGAAGACAGGAATTCCAGCGGCTCAGAGCAGGGTCCGGCCGGGGTGTCATAGGCGCTCAGCAGCCGCGCGCCATAGGGCGCTAGGCTGGCGAGCAGGGACTCGCTGGCCGCGTTCAACTCCCGTTGCTCGATGGCCAGGGCCGTCGCGCCCTGCTCGGGGTCCGCGGCCCCGGTGATCGCCCGGATCGCGCCCTCGATGATCCCGACGCGGCCTTGGGTCGGTCGGCGGATCAGGGTCAGGAACAGCTCGTTGACGTAGAGCTTCTTGGTGCTCAACCGCCGCTTCCACGCCTCGTCCAACGTGCGGCTGAAGTCGTCGTTGAACTCGCCCTCGCTGGCGGCGGCGGCTTCGCGTCGGATCACGTGGTGATAGATGGCGAAGCGGGAGCTGGCGAAGGCGCGCAGGGCGCCCTCGCGCAGCGCCTTGCGGTAGTTGATCTCGTCGGTGTCGGCGGTCTCGAAGGACAGGCCCGCCAGGTGGATCACCTGCATCAGCATGCCGTCGCGGGTCGCCAGGGTGGTGTCGTCGATGTGACGGCCATAGGGCAGCCGAGCGCCGGCGCTGGCCTCGCGCCTGGGATCGGCCCGCCGGGCCTTGGGTCTCGTGTCGGGGGCGGTGGTCACGGCTGGTAGGAGTTGCAGCGCCACACCGACCAGTTCCGCACCCGTGGGCAGCGGCTGACCTTTGTCAGCCACAGCTCGAAGATCCGTGGCTCGCGCAGGCACGCGATGTAGCCGAGGGCGTGAATGACAATGGCCGCCAGCAGGGCCCACAGCGACTTGGTGATCAGGAACAGCTCGGCGGTCACCACCGCGTTGAGCACGAAGTAGCTATAGGTGACCCCAGCGAACATCTGCGGCCGGGTCAGGGCGCCGAACACCATGTCGCGGTCGAGCTGGGCGGCCACGCGTCAGAAGCCCGTCGCGGCTTGGCGGATGCCGGAAACGATCGCGCCGGCGCCGAACAGGACGAAGCAGCCCAGGATCACCGTCGCGCCATAGCGCCAGTTGAGGCGGCCGGTCAGCATCATGAAGCCGACGGCGGCGATGGCGATCACAGCGGCCACGGTTGCGACCGTTCCCATCAGCGTACCCTGCATCCAGGACAGGGCGCCGACGATCACATTGGAGCCCGCGGGGTCAAGGCTCTGCGCCTGGGCGGCTTGGGCCAGGAAGGTCATGGCCAGCGCCAGGGCTGGCGCGCGGAAATTGCGGGGGGTGTGAATGGTCAGGCTCCTATCGGCCAGTGACGGTTAGGGAGGTGTCGGCCAGGGCGTGCTGCGACAGCCGGGTCAGGATCGCGGCGACATAGGCGTTGGTTTCCTGGAAGGGGGGGATGCCGCGATAGCGGTCCACGGCGCCGGGGCCGGCGTTGTAGGCGGCCAGCGCCAGCCGGACGTCGCCGCCATATCGGTTGAGCATCCGCCGCAGATAGGCCGCTCCGCCCAGGATGTTCTGGCCGGCGTCGTAGCGGTCCACGCCCAGCTCACGGGCCGTCCCGGCAGTCAGCTGCATGACTCCGACAGCGTCCCGGTTGGACACCGCGCTTTGGCGGAAGCCGGACTCGCGGCGGGCGACCTCGGTGATCAGGTCGGCGCTGACCTCGTGCCGGCGCGCGGCGTCGGCGATCAGTTGGGCGACGTTGGCGCCCCTCACGCTGGGCGGAAGGCCGGGCGACACGCCGATGGTTTGCACGCCTTCGAGGGTGAAGACGGACGGTCCGGCATAGGTGATGGCCGCCCCGTCGGAATTGATTTCGATGACCTGCGCCCGGCATGGAACCGCCGCTATCCCCATGAGGCCGGCGACGATCGTGGCCAAACTCCAGGCGAGAAAACGTCGCCGGAGGAAATCCCCTCCGGCGACGCCCGTTTGGATGGCCCTGGCCAGCAACGGTAGCCTAGGTGCCCGGCAAGGTTGCGGGCTCGGCGGTCAGGCTAGGGGCGATGACATCCGCCGACGCCACGTCCCGGGGGTCGCTGTTGGCGCTGGCGCCGAACGCCGCGCCGAAGCCGGTCCCGAACTGCGCCGCGAACGCGGCCGGAGCCGGGCTCGTCGTCGTGCCGCCGCCGCCGCCACCACCACCGCAGGCCGAGAGGCCAGCGGTGGCGAGGATGAGAAGGCCTGGGATAAGAAAGCGCTTCATGTGCCAATCCTTAAGAGTGTGGGGCGCCAGCGCGCGGCGAGTTGGAGAGCGGCGAGTTCAGGTAGGGGAAGACGTTCTGCAACTCGGTGGCGCTGATCGGCGCTCCATCGGTCAGGGGCGCATTGCCGACGGGGGCGTCAGCGGGCTTGCAGAGGCCAAGGTCGGTTTGCACCCCGTTGATCGGCACGGGGTAGCAGAGCCGCCCCATGGCCACCCGCAGCGTGATATCGACGGCGTCGTCACCCGGCCGGCGGCCGTTGGGGAAGCCGGCGAGATCGTCGCCTGCGACGCCCAGAGTCTTCTGCTGGTCACGCGGGGTCGGGTTGATGGTGGTGTTGAGGCGCATCATCTCCGACCCCGTCACGGTCTTCTGCTGGTTCAACGTCTTGATGCCGGTCAGATAGGCCGCCACCAGATCGTTCCGCGGCAGGTTCGAGGGCGCGATGTTGGTGAAGCTGGTGCCGAGCGTCGCATTGACCGGCGCGCGGAACAGCAGATCGACGATCGCCGGGAAAGTCGGGTTGGTGACGTAGTCCGCCAGGGCTGCGTCGCCGGTCGGCTTGGCGGCGTTGAAGGTGTCCTTCTGCGGCAGGCCGATCACCAGTTCGTTCACCAGCGGCGCGGACAGGCGGGAGACCTGCACGTAGGCGCCGCCCTGCTGGGACATGCTGGCATAGCTCGCCTTGGGATTCAGCAGGCGAGCCTGCGGCAACGCCGCGGTGGACCAGGCGCCGATGACACCGTTGCCAGTCCCGGTTACACAGGCGATCGGCAGCTCCAGGGCGATCGAGGTGACGTTCTTCTTGCCCACCAGATCGTCATTATCCCGGCTCTGAGTGATGCCACCCGGGAAGGAGGCGCCATCGATCGGCACATAGTTGATCAGGTCGAAGGTGGGGCCGAGGTTCACCGCGAAGGCCTCGGCGCGCTGGCCGACGAAGACGCGGCCCGGGGTCGTGCAGCCCGGTATGGTGATGTTGTAGATGTATTGGTTGGCGTAGGCCGCATAGTCCGGGGTCGTCTTCTTGCCGGCGTTGTCGAAGGGCTTGCGGAAGCTGGTGGCGCCGCCGCTGGCGGCGGTCACCGTGGCGCGGGCGCCGGCGCGCTGGTCGCCGGTGATCTGGGTGACGGTGTAGTCCTCGACCTCGCCGAGATCGGCGTCGTCCGGCGCGGTGACCTGCCCGGCCTGACGCAGGGCGATCGGCAGGTCCTTGCCGCCGATGTTCAGGGTGATGCCCTTGCCGCCGTTGCGCAGGATGTTGTTGAACTTGAACTGGTAGGTCAGGTCTTCCTTGGCGTCGCCGTCATTGTCGATGTGGATCTCGTAGATCGCGTCCGGATCCATGGTGTAGTAGTTCGGCCCGGAACCAGGATCTTCGCCAGGCTGGTAGTTGGCGATAAAGGTCACGAAAGCTGAGCGGCCGGGCTCGTAGCTTCGGAACATGTAGAAGTCGGTGCCGTCGACCTTGGGCATCTTGGTGACGTTGGGCGCCTCACGGTGGCTGGAGGCGAGCGAGGGACCAGATCCCAGCATCAGGGCGGTGATCACCGCGGTTCCCATCATATAGCCAACGCGTTTTTTCATGTCTCAGCCTCCGCCACGGACCGCAGGCCCGAGTTCCCAATTCCCCGCCCGTGTCGGTCGAGGGGTCTGAGAAGTGTTACGAAGGACGCGTGCAACTGGATCGCCAACGATGCGAAAATATGTCGCTGCCGCAGCAAAAATACGGCCTTGACACGGCAAAGCGTTAACCAGTCGGGGTTTTAGCGCCCGCCGCTCGGCAGAGCATCGGCCAGCAGGTCGTTCCAACGCCATTCCCCGGAACCGACGGCCAGCACGGTGGAGCCGGTGGGGTCGACGAGGGTCAGCAGCACAGGGCCTCGGATC
>JAYVDG010000450.1:0-4203 GCA_043749525.1 Phenylobacterium sp. | reverse complement strand
GTGCACAGCGCCCTCACCTTGTTCGTCCCGGCGGCGCTCGCCACCCCGCTGTTCGCCTACCTGGTCCTGGACGCCCCGGAACGGCTCGCCAAGGCGCTGGCCGGGGCGGCGGCGCTGGCCGGCTGGCGAGCAGCGGCGGGTTTACCGGCGTCGAAGGCGGAGGCGACCGCCGTCGCGGCCGTGTCACCCGCGGGCTCTGCCGTCGCGTCGTCGTTAAGGGCCTTGGCGGTCTCTGCGTCGGCGGCGGCCTGGGCCACGGCGCCGGGGGCCTTCGCCGTCTTGGCGTCGGCGGTCTTCGCGGCCTGTCCGGCTTGCGCCTGGCCCAGCGCGGCGTCAGCTCCGGGCAGTTGCGGGCCAAAGACCGAGGGGACGGGCGCGCCGCCGCCGTTCGCTGCGTCTTCATCGGCGACGGTGGCCGAGACGGGGACGGGCGCGTTGATGGGCTGGGCCAGCAGGGCGGCCAGGATCTGGGCGTCGGTGGAGGGCGTTACGGTGACGGCGGCCTCAGGAGCGTCCTTGCCGTCCTTCGCTGTCTTTGCCTCCTTGGCCTCCTTGGCCGCGCCGGCGACGGCCTTGGAGACCGGCTTGCCGTCGGCGCCCAGGACCGGCTCGCCCGCGCCCTGATTTCCAAAGAAGGCGGTGAGCAGGGCCTCGAAGCCCGCCATCGGCCCCTGGGTCGCGACGCCGGCGCCGAACAGGCCGGTCACCGCGCCGGTGGCGGCGGCGGCGGGCTGAAGGGTCGAGGCGTTGAGCAGCGCGGTCATGAGGTCGGGGTGTCCAGGGGACGATCTGTGAGGAAGCGCCTGCTGCGCCGCGTTCATTCCGAACCTGCTCAGCAACCTCCGCGCCATTTTGGGAAAATGGCTTTAGGGTGTTGTTTTTCAAAGATTTTGCGCGCGTTCGCCTAAGAGCGCCGACAGGCTGTCGCGGCGCTTTTTGCCGAGCCTTGCCGGGTTGATAGGTCGTCCCTGCCGCCCCCTCCCGCCGGGCTCGTCGGGAGCGTCCGGCCAGCGTTAACCAAAACTGGCGCCGGTCTTGCGCCCCAGATTGCAAGCTGACCGGGACCCCAAAGGGACCACATTGAAAATGTTAAACAAATTTCGGCCCTACGCGCGGGCGCTCCCCAGACTACCGGCAGATTTGGCCGGGTCGGGCGTCATGCTTTGCCGGGCGGAGGGCTAAGAGATGTCTCTGACGGTTTCCCTCAAGACCGCAGCTTCGGGCCTGCAGGCGGCCCAGGCCGGACTGCGGACGACGTCGGACAACATCGCCAACGTCAACACGCCGGGCTACGTCCGCAAGACCATCGACCAGAAGCCGCTGGTGGTCGGCGGCATGGGGATGGGCGTCGAGGTTTCTGGCGTCAAGCGGATCACCGACCAGTACCTGCAGATGGCCACCCTGTCGGCCACCTCGGACTCCAAGCGCTGGGGCACGATGTCGGAATATCTCGACAACGCCCAGAGCCTGTTCGGCGACCCCTCCAGCGCGAACTTCTTCTTCTCGCGCATGGACAATATCTACTCGGCCTTTTCAGCGGCCTCCGACGACCCGTCTTCAAGCCTGCTGCGCAGTCAGGCGATTTCCAACGTCAGCGACTTCCTGAGCGAAGCCAGCCGCATCAACACCCATATCAATGACCTGGGGAACACCGTCGACGCCCAGGCCAAGGCCGACGTCGACCGCGCCAACGACCTGCTGCAGCAGATCAACCGCCTGAACTCCGACGTCAGCCGCGCCAACCTGGCCAATGCCGACGCCTCGGGCTCGGAGAACATCCAGAGCCAGCTGATCGACGAACTGTCGACCATCATGAACGTGCAGGTCCAACAGCGCAGCCAGGGTGGCGTTACCCTCCGCTCGGCGGAGGGCTATCTGCTGGCCGGCGATAACGCCGCCAAGCTCAGCTACAACCGCACCGACACCACCTCTTCCTATATCGCCATCGAGCCGGTGGGCGGCATCGGCCAGGCCCAGCCCATCACTATCAGCAGCGGCGACCTGCGCGGGCTGATGGATCTGCGTGACGAAACCCTGCCGGGCCTGTCGAACCAGCTGGGCGAGTTCGTCAGCCGGGTGACGGAAAAGCTCAACGCCGCCCACAACGCCAACGCCGCCATGCCGCCGCCCACCACCTTGACCGGGCGCAACATCGGCACCGACCTGCAATCCGGCATCGCGAACTTCACCGGGACCTCCACCATCGCCATCGTCGATCAGACGACCGGCGTCGTGCAGGGCACCGTGGCCATCGACTTCGACGCTCAGACCATGACGCCTGGCGGCTCTTTTACCGGCGACTTCCTGGCCGACCTGAACAACGCGCTCGGCGGCGCGGCGACGGCCAGCTTCAGCGGTGGCCAGCTCAGCCTCACCGCGGCGTCCGGATCTGGGGTCGCCATCGACGAAGGCACCTCGATGAAGGCCGGCCGGGCCTTCTCCCACTTCTTCGGTCTCAACGACCTGGTCCGCTCCAGTGGGGTGACCAACTACGAGACGGGCCTTAAGGTCTCCGACGACCACGGCTTCACGCCGGGCGACGTGATCAAGTTCAGCCTCTCCCAGGCCGACGGCCGTCCGCTGCGCGACATCTCCATCACCATGCCGCCGGCCGGCACGATGCAGGACCTGCTGGACACCCTGAACGCCAGCTCCACCGGCGTCGGGCTCTATGGGACCTTCGCACTCGACGCCAACGGCAAGCTGAGTTTCAGCGGCAACGGCGGTGGCGACGTACGTCTGGCCGTGGCCAAGGACGACACCAAGCGGGGAACCGACGGCGCCTCGCTCAGCCAGCTGTTCGGCCTGGGCGTCACCGAGCGGTCCTCGCGTGCCGGGCGTTTCACCGTCGATCAGGCGCTGATCTCCAACCCGATGAAACTGGCGCTGGGCAAGCTCGACCTGACCATGACCCCGCCGGCGGCCTCGCTCCGCCCCGGCGACGGACGGGGCGCCCTGGCCATCGCGGGCTCCGGCGACGTCGCCACCGCCTTCAACGCCGCAGGCGAGCTGGGGGCGGTGACCATGACCGTCTCGCGCTACGCCGCGGAGTTCGGCGGCTCCATCGGCCGCCGGTCCCAGGCCGCCGACACTCGCAAGCAGTCCGCCGATTCCGTGTCCACCGAGGCCACGGCGCGGCGCCAGTCGGTGGAAGGGGTCAACCTCGATGAGGAGCTTGTGCGCCTCACCACCTACCAACAGGCGTTCAACGCTTCGGCCCGCATGGTGCAGGCCGCCAAGGAGCTGTTCGACGTCCTTACCCAGATGATCTGACCGAAGGCCAACCGCGATGAACCGCGTCTCCTCCAACGGCAACTACAGCGCCGTCCTCGCCAACATCCAGGCCGCTCAGCAGCGGCAGATGGAGGCCGGCGCCCGCGTGGCGACCCAGAAGCAGGGCGCCGACCTGAAGGGCTACGCCCGCAACGCCGAGATGCTCACGGCGATGAAGTCGATCGACGCCCGCATTGGCGGCTATCTCGAGCAAAGCAAGCTGATCACCGACAAGCTGACCACCCAGGATTTCGCCCTGAACCAGATCACCTCTTCGGCCGACGGCACCCGCGAGACCATCGCCCAAGCGCTGGCCAGCGGCCGCGCCGACACCCTGATGCAGGACATCGGGGGCTTCTTCCGCAACTCGGTCGACGGGATGAATGCCCGCTACGGCGGCAAGTACGTCTTCGCCGGCGGGCAGATCGACACCTTGCCGGTGTCGGCCACCGCGCTGAGCGACCTGACCGACCCGACCAAGACGATCCCGGATTTCTTCCACAACGACGAGTTCATCACCGAGGCCAAGGTGGATGATTCCACCACCGTGCGGACCGGTCTGCTGGCCGACAATATCGGGACCAATCTGCTGACCGCCTTCAAGGACGTGCAGGCTTTCCAGGAAGGTCCCGACGGCCCGTTCCAGGGCAACCTGACCGACCCCCAGCGCGCCTATCTGGAAGGCGTGCTGGCCAACTGGGACAGCGTGCACAAGAACCTAGTCAACGACACCGCCAAGAACGGCATGGTGCAGACTCGGGTGGAGTCGGTGAAGACCGACCTGAACAGCCGTCAGATCAGCCTGGCCGGCATGATGGGGGACATCACCGACGCCGATCCTGCCGAGGCGGCCACGGCCCTGCAACAGGCGGGGGTGGCGGTGCAGGCCGCGGCCCAGGTGTTCCTGTCGCTGCAGAACTCGTCGCTGCT
>JAYVDG010000449.1:0-11073 GCA_043749525.1 Phenylobacterium sp. | reverse complement strand
TGGTCAGCCTCGTCATGCACCTCGTCCGTGGACGAAGCGTCTAGCCACGCCCCAGACGAACGCCAAGCAGCGCGCCTCCGACCTGGTCGGGGGCGCGTTTTGCTACGCGTCGTCAGAAAAATTCTAGCGGCGGCTCAGCGACCAGACGCGCTCTGACTCGAACTTCGATCCGGTCCAGGCGAGCGCCGTGACCCGCATCTCGGCGGCGTCGGTCTCGATGATATTGAAACCCGGCGGAACGCCGCGCTCGCGAATGGAGAGCGTGCCCGCGCCGGCGGCATAGGTTTTTCCGTCACCATAGCCGTAGGGCCAGGTGAAGGGGGCGTGGATATGGCCGGTCAGCACCAGGTCGACGCCGGCCTCGGCGAAGGCCTTGGCGGCGGCCTCCCCGCGCCAGACCTTGCCGGTCATGGGGCCGCCCAGCATCTCGGTGAGGGGGTGGTGGCAGACCACGATCCTCAGGGCGTCAGCCGGCGCCGCGGCGAACCAGGCGATCGCCTCCTCCACCTGATGCTCGGAGATCTGGCCCTTGGACCAGTTGGCCCGGGGCTGCACGCCGCGCGCGGTGTTGACGCCATAGACCGCCAGGCCGGGCGAGAGGTGCGTCTGGAAGCGGGCGCGTCCGATGGCCTGCTCATAGCGGGCGAAGGGGGTGAACAGGCGGTCGTACCAGGCGAGATATGGCGCATCGTGATTGCCCGGCGTCACCAGCCGAGGTTCGGGCAGTTGCTTGAGCCAGGCCGCCGCCGAGGCGAACTCGGGCTTCTCCCCGAACCGGGTGAGGTCGCCGGAGACCACCACCAGATCCAGGTAATCGGCGGCCAGGCATTGCGTCGCCGCGGCCACCGCCTCGGCGTTCTCCCCGCCGAAATGGATGTCGGAGAGGTGGGCGATCCGCATCAGGCCCTGGCCTTCAGCGTCTTTTCGACCGGCGTCTCGGGGGCGTCGGGCTTGGCGGCCTTCGGCGGCGCCAGGATGCGGGTCACCTGGTTCTTCCAGGTCACCTGGACATTGGCCTTCAGCCGCGCCGGCTCGCCGTCCAGCACCGCTGGAATTCCGTCGGAGGCCCAGACCCGCGCCTGCCGGCAGGCGATGGCCTGGACGGCGGGATCGTTGCGCCAGTCACCCATCACGCTGTGCAGGCCGATGCGCAGCGCCTCGGCCACCCCGGCAGGGTCCAGGGCCACGGCCTCCAGGAACTGGTCGTCGTCATCGAGGGCGCGCGAGGCGATGGGGCACATGAAGGTCATGGCCTCGGCCTTGCCGCGCGGGCCGCCGTCCAGGCTGTAGCGCAGGCGGCCGGAGAAGGCGCGGCGCCAGGCGCGGCGGGCGCGGTGGAAGGCGATCACCGGTCGGCCCTCGCGCACCGCCTCGCGGGCGGGCGCCAGCAGGGCGCCGGAACCCAGGATGGCGGCCACCAGGAACAGGCGTCCGTCCACCAGGCCGCCGCCCAGCGTGCGTTCCTCGCCGTGCTCCAAGGTGTCGCGCAGCGCTTGCTTCCAGTCGGTGGTACCGTAGACCGCCTTGGGCAGCATATTCATGGTGCCGCCCGGCAGCGGCGCGATCATCGGGCCCTTCATGCCGCAGAGCTCGGCGGCGGCCCGCGCCGTGCCGTCGCCGGCCAGGATCACCAGCAGGTCCGGCGACCGGTCGATGGCCGCCTGCAGGCAGCCCGACAGGTCGCCATTCTCCGGCACGCAGACATTGGTCTTGCCGCCAAACTCGGCCAGCAGGGCGCGCGCCTCATCGGGCGCGCCGACGCCGACACTGCCCGAGGCGGTGTTGGCGATCAGTTCGATGCTTCGGATCTTGCCCCCCACAGATATCCTCAGCTTTCGGTTTCGCGGAAGGTCTTGGCCTTCAGGTCGCGGGCCGCGTCCATCACCACCGGCTCAGCCCGGTTGGTGGCGACTGCCAGGCCATGGTCGACGATCCCGCCGCTGCGGGCGAAGGAGCCTTCCTTGGCGGCCAGCACCAGGACCGCACCGCCCACCAGGGCGGCGGCGAAGGTCAGGGTCATCATGACCGGGTGGCGCTTGCGGGCGCGGCGCTCGTCGCGGCGTCCCCTTTCATAGGCATCACGAACCTCGTGCTGTTCATGGGCCATGGTGTCGGTCGAAATGTGATTGCGGCGTTTCCACAGCATGGTCGTGGTCTCCGGTCGCTTCTTGGACTCACGAAACGGTGGAGGCTGTTAGGGGTTCCGGCGACGCCGTCGCGAAACGCGAAGCTGCGCTGCGCGTTGCGACCATGGATGGCGAAGCCACGGCGCTGGGCTATGGTGGTCTTCTATTCCAAAGGGATGTGGCTGATGACGACGGTTCGTGGACTTGGCGGGGCAGTTCTGGTGGTGGCGATCCTGGGCGCGGGTTGCACGACCCTGACCAGTGGACGCGACCGCATCGTCAAGCGGGAGGCGAGCTGCCAGGACGTCACCGTCGACATCTATTTCGAACCCGACTCCGCCGCGGTCACCAAGGAAGGCCGGGCCGTGCTGCGCGCGGCCGCCGACCAGGCCAAGGGCTGCCAGATCGACAAGGTGACCGTGCTGGGCCTGGCCGACGCCGCCGGCGTCGCAGCCGCCAATCTGGAACTGTCCAAGCAGCGGGCCGCCTCGGTCAGCAAGGCGCTCGCCGCCACCGGCCTGCCCGCCGCCGAGTTCGATCTGAGCGCCGCGGGCCAGGCCGGCTCCGTCACCGCCTCGGGCGACAACCGGCCTCTGCGCCGCCGCGCCGACGTCACCCTCAAGCTCTCCACGCCCCGGAAATAGGGGCGGGCTCCCGGATAGGGCGTAAAAATAAGGGCTGCTCTGGGGAGAGCCGCCTTGAAGGTGTGCACATCGAGAATGGGGTGCGAAGGCGGCAGACCGGCGTGTGCGCCGGTCTCAAGTCGGGGGGCGTCGCCGCCTTCGCAAATATCAAACTCACTGGCGAATTCTTAGTTCCCGTTCCGCGCGAGTTTTTCGAAAATTATTTCGCCGCCAGATCCACCGCCGGCATCGAGTCGAACTCCGCCTTGCTGAGCGGGATCACGAAGCGGTCGCCCTGGGGACTCAAGGCCTTGTAGGGCAGGCTGCGGGGACCCGCGGCGCGCGCGCCCTTGGGCTGGACCAGCACCTGCAGGGGACGGCCATCGGCGCCGGTGATCACCTTGGCGATGGTCCCCAGCACCGCGCCATCGGCGGCGCGCACTTCGCGGCCCTCCAGGCCTGGAGTCCCTTGGGCGGAGGCCAGGCTGGCGAAGGCCAACATCACACCGGCGGCGAGACCGGCGACGAGGATATGTCTGGGCTTGATCATGGTGCTCAACAGATGGGGAGGCCGTGACCTCATTGCGACCATCTTGAGCCAACCCACCTGAACCGTCGATGAGCGGGAACAGCAGCACGACTGTGGCGTTGACCAGATGCGGGCGTCCGGTCCGCGTCAGATTTCGGGGACCCCCAGATGATCCGTGGATATGAAGCGCCCCATGGCGGGGTTGTCCTCTTCACCGCGCCGACCCAGCGCCAGCGCCAGGCGCGCCGCCGCTCGGCCGCCGTCGCCGTGATCCTCGGCGTCGCTTTCGCCGGCGGCCTGATCGGTCAGCTCAGCACCGCCCACGACGCCGACCAGCCGGTCCCCCCCGGTCCGTTCAGCTATTTCCCGAACTAGTAAAGGAGCCGACCCCATGGCCGTCCTCTCTCGTAATTCCGACCATACCGTCTTGAACGCCACCCGCGCCCGCCAGGGCCGCTTCGGGCGTCACGTGTTTTGGGTGCTGCTGGTCTCCACCGCGCTGGCCGCCATGGCCCTGTTCGGTGCCTGGACCTGGCAGGCCGACAACCTGGCTTCCACCGAGGTGAACAACGGCAAGCAGCCCGCCGACGCCCAGGCCTTCAGCGCCAGCGCCCCGGACGAGAACACCCTTCAGAAGACGCCTGACGCGCCGCGATAGGTCGCTGCGCCCCTCTCCATTGCAAAACGGCCGCCCCATCGGGCAGCCGTTTTCATATCTGGATATCGGCCCAGCTAGAGAACCGACTGTCCCCGCACCGCGCGAATGACGAAGCTCGCCACCAGCAGCACCAGGAAGACGACGAAGAGCACCTTGGCCACGGTGGCGGCCAGACCCGCCAGGCTCATGAAGCCCAGGAGGCCCGCCACGATGGCGAGAACGGCGAAGGTCAAGGCCCAACCCAGCATGCGATCAACTCCGGAAAACGATGCGCCCCCGATGCGGACGCCTGAAAACGAAAACGCCGGCGCGATGCCGGCGTTCCGCTCAAGCGGTCGGCTCGAATATCTAGGCGGCCTGCTTGGTGTTCCGGGGATGGAAGAACAGCGCCTGTCCGATCGCCGCCTTCACCGTCTCCGGCTGGAAGGGCTTGGTGATCAGGAAGGTGGGTTCCGGACGCTCTCCGGTCAGCAGGCGTTCGGGGAATGCGGTGATGAAGATCACCGGCACGTCGTAGCGGGCCAGGATGTCCTTCACCGCATCGATGCCCGACGAGCCGTCAGCCAGCTGGATATCGGCCAGAACCAGACCGGGCACCTTGCGGTTCACGGCGTCCACCGCCTCGGTGCGGGTGGCGGCGATGTCGACCACCGTGTGACCCAGCTCAGTGACGAGGGCCTCGATGTCGGCGGCGATCACCGGTTCATCCTCGATGATCAGTACATCGGTGGCCAGTTCGGCGTCGATTTCCTGCTGGGCTTCGCTGATCAGGCCCTCGACCTCGGAGAAGTCGGCGCCCAGGATCTGGGCGGCCTCGGAGGGGGTGAAGCCCTCCAGCGCGGTGAGCAGGAAGGCCTGCCGCGAGCGCGGGGCGATTCGCATTAGGCGGCCGCTGGCGTCGTCGCCAGTGATCCCGCCGTCGCGGGGCTCGAGCTTGGCGCCCGTGCTCAGCCAGATGGTGTGGAAGACGTTATAGAGGGCGACCCGCGGCGTGAGGTTCGCCTCCAGTGTCCGCTCGCCGGCGGCCAGGGCCTCAAGCGCGACGCGGACATAGTGGTCGCCGGTCGTCTGATCGCCGGTGAGGGCGCGGGCGTATCGCCGCACATAAGGAAGATGCGGCGCCAGTCGGGCTAGCAGACTCAAGGTGATACCCTCCCCGTAGGAAACACGCGAACGTCTCGGGATACACTCCCCGACAGCGCTCACCATAGCGCCGGAAACGTCGCTGTGGGGAACCGGTTCCCTCAGACGTGCGTTTTGTTCATCCTAGAGCGCGTCAGGGTTAAGTGGTGGCCGGTTAACCCGTCCGACGCGCTCTAACTAGGACGTAGAACCTTTGCGAGCGGATCAGATTTCATCTGATCCTAAAAGGTTCTGGGGAAGATAATGGGAACCGGAACCGGAGCGGGGCGTTGACGGGCGACGATGACCAATCGAGGGGGCAAGCCCCGCGCAAGCGGAGCGCCGAGGACATGATTGAACACACACCCAATGAGGACCGGCGGAAAGTGTCCGCGGGCCTCGACGAGGCCAGGCTCCGCCAACAGGCCATCGGGGCGCGTTTGCGCCAGATGTTCGACGAGGTGGTCAACGAACCCGTCCCGGACGAATTCCTGGATATCCTTCGCAAGGCTGACAAGCGTTCCTCGGAGAACAGCTGATGGCGGGGGACGATAAGAACGCCGACCGCTCACCCGCGGAGGACGAGGCGTTCAAGCGTGAGCTGGTCAAGCTGATCCCTCACCTTCGCGCCTTCGCCCGCACCCTGGCCGGCGAACCGGCCGGTGCCGACGATCTGGCGCAGGACGCCATGATGAAGGCGTGGGACGCCCGCAAGAGCTTCCAGATGGGCACCAACATGAAGGCCTGGACCTTCATGATCCTGCGCAACCAGTTCTATTCCGAGAAGCGCCGCTCCTGGCGTCAGAGCCAGCTCGACCAGGAGGCGGCCGAACGCACCCTGGTGGCGGTGGACGATCCCGAGGCGCCCGTCGCCCTGGACGAACTGCGCCTGTCCCTGGCCATGCTGCCCGCCGAGCAACGGGAAGCCCTGGTGCTGGTGGGCGCGGGGGGCTTCGCCTACGAGGAGGCCGCCGAAATCTGCAACTGCGCGGTCGGCACCGTGAAGAGCCGGGTCAGCCGCGCACGGCGCGCCCTGCACGCGATCCTCGACGACGGCGCCTATGAGCGCGATGGTGGAGCCGCTGGCGACGCCATGCGCTCCATCCTCGCGGATGCGGAGCGGCTCTCAAGCGCCCGGTAGGCGACGGGCAAGTCTATGATCACATCCCCCTGGGGCTCTTTATCGACGATCCGGGTGCGCCTCACCGCTGCGCTCGCCGCCGCCCTTTTGCCCGTCCTCATCCTCGGCGCCATCCAGTCCTCCATGGCCTTTCGCCGCGAGGGCGAGGTGGTGCGCCAGAACCTCGCCGCGTCGGCTGAACGCAGCGCCGCCACGGCGCGCGCCCGCATGGAGGCGGCCGACATCCTGCTGGAGACCCTGGCGCCGGCCTCCGTCGGCTTCCAGTGCGCCCAACGACTGGCCGAGGTGACCCGGCGCATCCCCGGCTATTCAAACCTGATCCGCTTCGACCGCCGCGGCCGCGTGGCCTGCGCGGCCCACGACGTGCCGGTCGATATGGTCCGCGGCGAGCGGCCGTGGTTTCAGCAACTGCAGACCGGAGACAACCTGGTGGTCACCCGCGACCCCGGCGCGCTCTACGCCAAGGAGCCGGTCCTGTTGGCCGCGGTTCGCGCCACCGATCCCCGGGTCGGCTTCGACGGCGCCCTGGTGGCGGTGATCTCCCTGCAGAGCCTCGCCCCGCGCCTGGCCGATCGCTCCCTGCCCGACGAGGCCGAGGTGGCGCTGGCCGACAAGCAGGGCCGCTACATGAACTTCACCGATGGCCAGGCCTTCCCCGACCTGCCGCCCGCCTGGCGCGCCAAGGCCGACGCCAAGGGCTCGGTGGTCTGGTACGCCAAGGACCGGCGCGGCGACCGCCGGGTCTATTCGGCAGCCCCCCTGGTGGGCGACGACCTCTATGTGATCCTGTCGGCTAAGTCGCAGGGCCTGTTCTCCTGGGCCCGGCTCAATCCGCTCACCGGCGTGCTGTTCCCGATCCTGGCCTTCGTGCTGGCCCTGCTGGCGGTGCTGGTGGTGACCGAGCGGGTGGTGATCCGCTGGATCGCCTATCTGCAGCGCATCGCGGCCCTCTACGCCCGTGGCCGGCTCACCGTGCGCCCGATCCAGGCCGAGCAGGCGCCGCCCGAAATTCGTGACTTGGCCGAGACCCTGGAACAGATGGCCGACGCGATTGTCGGACGCGACGCCACCCTGCGTGACAACCTGGCCCAGAAGGACGCGCTGATGCGCGAAATCCATCACCGGGTGAAGAACAACCTGCAGGTCATCTCCTCCCTGCTGAACATGCAGCAGCGGGCCCTGACCGACCCCGCCGCCCGGGCCGCCATGTCCGACACCCGCCAGCGGATCACCGCGCTGGCCCTGATCTACCGCGCCCTCTACCAGGGCCCGGACCTGAAGAAGGTCGATCTGCGCCCCTTCCTGGAGGAGCTCACCGCCCAGCTGGTGGCCGCCGACGCCCTGCACGGCGCCCCGGTGAAGACCGAGATGCACGTCGACGCCCTGGTGATCGACCCCGATCGCCTGGCGCCGCTCGCCCTGTTCGCCGTGGAAGCCATCACCAACGCCCAGAAGCACGCCTTCGCCGGCCGCGGCGGCACGCTCACCGTCACCTTCAAGGTGCGGGGCGACGAGGCCGAACTCGACATCAGCGACGACGGGACCTCCACCAATGATTTGGCCACCGCTTCAGGCGTGGGCCGCACCCTGATGACGGCCTTCGCCCGTCAGCTGCGCGGCAGGACCGAGCTGGTGCGCAATGAAGCCGGCGGCGTGACCGTCCGTCTGATGTTCCCGACCCCCGGCGTGGAAAATACAGTGAAGCCTGAGCCGCAATCAGGGAACCAGGCGGCAGCCTGACCGTTCGTCTCCGGCAAGTTCAACAATCCCCCGGGGAGAATAGACCCAATGCGTAAGATCGCTCTGCTGGCCGTCGTGGCCGCCACCTTCGCCATTTCCGCCTGCAACACCCTTTCGGGCGCCGGCCGTGACGTTTCGGCCGCCGGTTCGGCCGTGACCTCCACCGCCGAAGACGCCAAGCACTAAGCTTCCAGAACCCCTCTCAAGGGTCTCGAAACCCCGTCGCGGTCTCCGCGGCGGGGTTTTCGTGCGCGGAACCTCAGTCGCCGCCGAACCAGACAAAGGCGCGGTTGAGCTTCTGCCCCATGGCCTCGATGACGCCGTTGAGCACCGGCTCCTCCGCCGCCCCGCCCCGCACCCGCTCCAGGGCCTTGGCGTCCAGCTGGCCGTCGAAGCTGACCTCGCCCAGCACATCGTCCTGGCCGTAGAAACTCACCTGGTCGGAGGTGACCTTGTAGGCCTTGGGCATCACCCGGCGACTGACCTCGTGATAGGGCTGGCCGAGCTCGTTTTCCCGCTGTGGGCTGGTGACGTCGTCGAACTCCAGCATCACCGGCGCGTAGTTGGGTGAAATCCGCTGGCCCTTCTCGTAGCTGGCGAACTCCTCGGCCGTGCCCAGGTGCAGCTCGCGGAGCTTGAAGTTGCCGAACTGGACCGGCGCCTTGGCGAAGTAATAGCCGAACAGGTTCAGGCCGGGCTCGTGGAAAAAGCCAGTGATGTGTGCGGCGGGCGCAGGCGGCGCCGTGGGGCCGGGCGGAGCCACCGGGGGCGTCGGCAGCCCCGGCGACACCGGCGCGCTGGCCTCCTGGCTGGGCTTGTTGCAGCTGGCCAGCGCCAGGGCGGCGGCCAGCACGGCGCCAGTGGCGGACAGCAGGCGCTTGGTCATCAGAAATCCCCCGAGAAACCGGGCGATCCTAGAGCGCGCCAGGGTTAAGTGGAAACCGGTTAACCCGCCCGGCGCGCGCTACTTCTTGGTTTAGAGCCCTTTAGGTGGTGTGGCTCCGCCTGTCAGGCGGCGGCGCGAAAGGAAGGATTTCGGGCATAGAGCCCGGGTCGCCCGCTGACGGGCTGGAAGGCTTCGGAAAGGCCGGCGGCGGTTTCGCCCAGACCCAGGAACAGGAACCCGTCGGGGCTCAGCGCCCGGGCGAGGTTCTCCAGCAGGAGGGCGCGCATCGGCTCCACCAGGGCGTTCAGCACGTAGCGGCAGAAGATCACGTCGAACCGGCCAGCGGCCGACAGGTCTGCCACCAGGTTGATCCGCCGCCAGCGGACCATCTGGCGGATGCGCGGCGCCAGCGCCCACATCTCGTCGGCCTTCTCGAAGTGACGCACCAGCTGGCGGATCGGCAGGCCGCGCTGGATCTCAAACTGGGTGTAGAGACCGCTCTGGGCCTTTTCCAGGGCGCGCTCCGACAGGTCCGAGGCGAACAGCTCAAGCTTGGCGCCCGGGATCAGGGCGCGCTGGTCCTCGATGGTCATGGCCAGTGAATAGACTTCCTGCCCCGACCCGCAGGCCGCACTCCAGATACGGATCGGCTCGCCGTCGCGCAGGCGGGCGAGTGTCGGCAGAATCTCGTCGCGGAACAGGTTGAAGGGCGCGCGGTCGCGGAAGAAGGCGGTCTCGCTGGACGCCATGCACTCGACGATCGCCCAGGCCAGCCGGTCCTCGCGCTTGGTGCGCAGGGCGGCGATCATCTCGTCGATGGAACCGAAGTTCTCACGCCGGGCGACCGGGCCCAGGCGGCTTTCCAGCAGGTAGGTCTTGTCGGGGTCAACGAAGAGCCCTGCGCGCGCTGCGCAAAGCTGGACCACCAGATCGATGTCCTCGGTCCTCATGCCAACCCGGCCTCGGCGAATTTCGAGGCGATGATGTCACCGTCGAAGGGCTTCATGATGTACTCGTTGGCGCCGCAGTCCAGCGCCTCGCGGATGCGTTCGATATCGTTCTCGACGGTGCAGAACACGACGGTGGGCTTGTCTCCGCCCGGCTCCAGCCGCAAGTGGCGCAGAAACTCAATCCCCGTCATCACCGGCATGTTCCAGTCCAGCAGGATCGCGTCGGGCATGGCCGCGCGGCACCAGGCGAGCGCCTCCATCCCGTCGGACGCCTCGGCGATTTCGAAGCCGATGTCCTCCAGGATTCGGCGGGCGACCTTGCGGATCACCCGGCTGTCGTCAACGACAAGGCAGGTCTTCAACGGGATACTCCCCCCTTCAACCGTCTTCTCGCGCGCGGTTGGTTAAGGAGCCGTGTTAGCCGGTCGGAAATGCGCATTCCGCGCCCATGGGTCGCATGCTCGGGTCAGGCGGGAATGCTGGCCGCGAAGGTGACCTTTTCCTCGCCCACGTCGGCGAAGATGCGGCCACCGGCGTCGGTCATGAAGAGGTGCACGTAGTAGGCCTGGACCCAGTGGCCATGCAGACCTTCGCCCATGGCCTCGCCGCGCAGTCCGGCCAGAACTTCCGGGCGCAGACGGGCGCGGGGACCTACGGCCTCCACGGCCAGCACGATGGTCGCGCCCTCTTCCACCGCGCGGATCTTGGCGACGCCGCCGGTGGGCAGGGCCGCGCCGGCCATCTGGGCCAGGTTGAGGATGGCCCGGGCCGCCGGCTTGTTCAGGGACGCGGGCTCCACCTGCCAGTCCATCTCGGCGCGCATGTGGCCAAAGACGCCCTGGGCCAGCTTGGCCAGTTCCCGGGCGTCAAAGGTCTCGGCGGTGGCCGAGGCGCCAAAGGCCACCCGAGTGAAGGAGAGCAGGTCGGCCAGCTTTCGTGCGCTGCCGCCGATCAGGTTCATGGCGTCCTCGCGCATGTCCTGGGCGCTGGGGTCGTCCAGCAAGTCCAGGCCCGAGACGATCGCGCTGGCCGGGCTGATGAAGTCGTGACACATCCGCGCCGCCAGATAGGCGGCCACCTCGGCGGTGCGCGGCGCCGGCGTGGGGGCGGCCTCCACGGGGACTTCGGCGGCGGGAGTCTGGTCTGGCTCTGACATAAGGCCTCGAACTTGGCCTGATTTGGCGCTTTGGCAAACCGGGCAGGGCGGATAGGTAACCGGCCTATGAGCGGTTCCGACCCCTTCCTCGAGCCCGGCGTCATCGTGCGTCATCCCGGGCGCGGCGACTGGGGCCTGGGCC
>JAYVDG010000448.1:0-4213 GCA_043749525.1 Phenylobacterium sp. | reverse complement strand
TGGGCGCCGGGGTAGCGAGGTCCGCGCCTTCGGCGGGCGCCGGGACTTCGGCCTCCACCTCCTGGGCGGGCTTGTCGGCGCGCAGACCCTTGAAGGCCGCCTGGCGGATGGAGCCGTCGCCGGTGAAGCCCGCATACTCGATCTCGGCCACCAACTCAGGCTTCACCCAGTGGACCCCGGCGGCCTTCTTCGGCGCGCCCTTGCCGCCGAACGGGCTCTTGTCGGTCTCCAGGGCCTTCAGCTTCGGCAGTAGGCCATCCACCTTGTCACGGCCGAAGCCGGTGCCGATCCGGCCAACATGCACCAGGTCGCCGTCGCAGTAGATGCCCGCGATCAGCGAGCGGAAGGCGTCACCGGTGGTGGTCCAGCCGCCGATCACTACCTCATGACCCTGGCGGCATTTGGACTTGGCCCAGGTGTCGCTGCGGCCCGAGCGGTAGGGGGCGTCGATCCGCTTGGAGATGATGCCTTCCAGGTCCATGCGGCAGACCGACTGCAGCACCGCGTCGCCGGCGGTGATGAAGTGGTCGACATATCGGACGTTGGCCGGAGCCTTGGCCAGCATCGCCTGCAGGCGGTCCTTGCGCTCCGACAGCGGCAGGGCGCGCAGGTCCTCGCCGTCCACGAACAGCAGGTCGAAGACGAAGAAGATCAGATCGTCGGTCTTCTCTTCCGAGATCGCCGCCTGGAGGGCCGCGAAGTCCGGCGCGCCGGTGTGGTCCAGGGCCACGACCTCGCCATCGACGATGCTGTCGGGGAAGCCTGCGCCCGCCTTGACGATGGCCTGGAACTTGGCCGACCAGTCGAGGCCCTTGCGGGTCTTCAGCGTCGCCTTGCCGGCCCCCGTGCGCAGCTGCATCCGGTAACCGTCGAACTTGATCTCGTGGGCCCAGCCCGGCCCTTGCGGCGGCTTTTCCAGGGACTTGCAAAGCTGCGGCTCCACGAAGGCCGGCAGGGTGGCGACGCTCGTGGCCTTGACGGGTCTGGCCTTGCCCATCTTGGGCGAGGCCGCGACGCTCTGCCAAACCTCATCGGTGGCGGTCTTGGACGCGGTCATGAAGGGCGGCGGCGCCTTGCCCTTCCCGGCCGCGATCTGGGCCATGGTGCGTTCCGAGGCGATGGATCGGTCCTGCGCGGCCAAGGCCCCGCCCTCGCCCTCCACGGCGGCGGCGTCGCGGTGCTTGATCAGCAGCCAGTTGTGGCGCTTGCCCTTGGCGTCGTCGCGCAGGCGCACCAGCACCCAAGAGCCGCGCATCCGCCCGCCCTCCATGACGAACTTCAGCTCACCCTTCTTCAGGGCCTTGTCGACATCCTCCATGCCCGGCTCCGGCGCCCAGTAGCCGCGGTCCCACAGTTGCACCGTGCCGCCGCCGTACTGGCCCTTGGGGATGGTCCCCTCGAAGTCGCCATAGTCCAGCGGGTGGTCCTCCACCTCCACGGCCAGCCGCTTGTCGTGCGGATCGAGGGATGGGCCGCGCGTCACCGCCCAGGACCTGAACACCCCGTCATGCTCCAGCCGCAAGTCGAAATGCAGGCGGGTGGCGGCATGTTTTTGAATGACGAACCGCAGACGGTTCGACTTCATCACCTTGGCGTCATGGCCCGAGGGCTCCGCCGTCTGTCCGAAGTCCCGCATCTGCTGGTAGCGCGCGAGTTTCGCTGTGGCCATGGCCGCCTCCGATCTCGGTTAGAATTGTCGAAACGAATGACGCTGATACTCGATCCAACGGGCGGTGAAGATGAACCGCAGATAACAGGGTTTTATGGCTAAGCCTTTGAAACCTGCGGAAAAATGTCGCAACCCAGCGATCTTTGTTGCGGGAATCCTGCTCGCCTCGTACCGGAGTCGCAAGCTGGGGAGCTTGTAGTATGGTGACCGTCCAATGGCCCTGACCCCTTCCGGCGACCCCATGGCATTCGCGCTCGAAACCGACGCCTCGCCACAGGCCTTCCTGAACGCCGACCTCCGCGGCGGCATGGTGGACGGCAAGCAGAGCTTCACGGTGGCGGAGGCCGCCAACCGTCTGGTGGGCGGGCAGCCCGGATGGTCCAGCGCCCTTGGGGTTGGCTTCACCGTCACCTACGGCTTCCGCGCCGACGCGCCGCTGACCATGCCGGATGATGCGACCGGGTTCAGCCGGTTCAACACCGCCCAGATCACGACCGCCGAACTGGTGTTGAAGGGATGGTCCGACGCCGCGAACATCGTCTTTGTGCGGGTCGGGTCGGGCGCCAGCGGCGACGCCGCCTATAGCAATTCCGCCACCATCCTGTTCAGCAATTACGCCGCGGGCTTCGAGGGCGCGTCGGCCTTCAGCTTCTACCCCGGACGCACCGGCTTTGGTGACCGCTCTGGCGACGCCTGGGTCAACAGCACCCTGGGCTACAACGTCAATCCGACCGTTGGGAACTACGGCGGCCTGGTCCTGGTGCATGAGTTAGGCCACGCCATTGGCCTCTCCCACCCGAGCAACTATGACGCCGCCGACACGACCTCCCCCACCTACGCCGCCAGCGCCGACTACGCCGAGGACAGCCGGCAGTACACGGTGATGAGCTACTTTAACCAAAGCAACACCGGCGGCTATTTCGGCGGCGTCTACTCAGCGGCGCCCATGCTGGACGACATCGCCGCCGTGCAGCTGGAGTACGGGGTCAACACCACCACCCGCACCGGCGACACGACCTACGGGTTCAATGCCAACGCCGGGCGACCTTGGTTCGAGGCCACCTCGGGCGGCAGCCGGCTTGTCTTCGCCGTCTGGGACGCTGGTGGCAATGACACCTTCGACTTCTCCGGATTCGCCCAGAACCAGATCATTGACCTGCGGCAGGGTTATTTCTCCAACATCGGCGGCCTGACCGGCAACGTCGCCGTCGCGGTGGGCGCGGTGATCGAGAACGCCATCGGCGGCTCCGGCTCCGACCAGATCAACGGCAACAGCGCCGCCAACCGCATCTTCGCCGGCCTCGGCAACGACACTGTCGACGGCGGCGGGGGCGACGACTACCTGCGCGGCGACGCTGGCGACGACAGCATCATCGGCGGGGCGGGCTTTGACGACATCAACGGCAACCAGGGCGACGACACCCTTCGAGGTGGAGACGGCCCCGATTGGGTCGTCGGCGGTCAGGGCAACGACATGCTCTACGGCGACGCCGGCGACGACATCGTTTACGGCAACCTCGGCAATGACACCCTGGACGGTGGCGACGGCCGCGACTTGGTGCGTGGCGGCCAGGGCGACGACAGCATCGCGGGTGGGGCCGGCGACGACTGGATGTCCGGCGACCGGGGCAATGACACCATCAGTGGGGGCGCGGGCGCCGACATCTTCCACACCTTCGGCGACGCCGGCCTGGACCGGGTGACCGACTTCTCAGTGGCCGAAGGGGACCGAGTGCAGGTGGACGTCGGCACGGTCTACACCGTCGCCCAGGTCGGCGCCGACACGGTCATCTCCATGACCGGCGGCGCCCAGATGGTCCTGGCGGGCGTGCAGACCAGCAGCCTCAGCGGCGGCTGGATCTTCGCAGGCTAAGGCGCCTAGGCGGCGCGGCGTGCCGGCCGACCGGCCGATGGCGCGCTGATCCGGAACTTGGCAGCGGACTCCGCCAGGGTCTGGGCTTCGGTGGCCAGGCCGTGGCTGGCGGCGGTGGACTGCTCCACCATGGCCGCGTTCTGCTGGGTCACCTGATCCATCTCATTGACGGCGGTGTTGACCTGGGCCAGTCCGATGGACTGTTCCTGGGCGCTGGCGGCGATCTCGCCCACCAGGGTGTCGATCTCCGAGACCCGCCCGACGATCCGCTGCAGGGCCTCGCCAGTCTGGCCCACCAGATGAACGCCTGAGCCGACCTGCTGGCTGGACGCGCTGATCAGGGCCTTGATCTCGCGGGCGGCTTCCGCCGAACGCTGGGCGAGTGCACGAACTTCCGACGCCACCACCGCGAAGCCGCGGCCAGCCTCCCCGGCGCGGGCCGCCTCCACCCCGGCGTTGAGCGCCAGCAGGTTGGTCTGGAAGGCGATCTCGTCGATCACGCCGATGATCTGGCTGATTTCCTGGGCCGACTTCTCGATCTCACTCATGGCGGAAACCGCCTGTTGCACCACGTCGCCGCTGGTCTGGGCGTCGCCGCGGGCGGCCAGCACCACGTCGGCGGCGGCCTTGGCCCCGGTGGCGGTCTTGCGCACCGTGGCGGTGATCTCGTC
>JAYVDG010000447.1:0-4232 GCA_043749525.1 Phenylobacterium sp. | reverse complement strand
CTGGCGCCCGAGAGGCCCGGTCGCGGTTCCTAAAATCGGTCAAGTCCACCCGCCGAGTTGCCTGTCGAAGGGCGTGGTTGGATCCCCCCGGCGGGCTGCGAGACCGTATTCCATGGGTAATGTGACAGTGATCGGGGCCCAGTGGGGCGATGAGGGCAAGGGCAAGCTGGTGGACTGGCTGTCCAACCGGGCTGA
Source organism: Phenylobacterium sp. (assembly GCA_043749525.1). Taxonomy (GTDB): domain Bacteria; phylum Pseudomonadota; class Alphaproteobacteria; order Caulobacterales; family Caulobacteraceae; genus Phenylobacterium. The sequence continues at coordinate 4,037 of JAYVDG010000447.1, read as the reverse complement.
TGTCGTCGTGCGTTTCCAGGGGGGCCACAACGCCGGTCATACCTTGGTGGTGGGCAATCAGGTCTACAAGCTCTCCCTGCTGCCGTCCGGCGTGGTGCAGGGCAAGCTGTCGATTATCGGCAACGGGGTCGTGGTCGATCCCTGGCACCTGCTGGAGGAGATCGCCAAGCTCGGCGGCCAGGGCGTCAAGATCACCCCCGACCTCCTGGTCCTGGCCGACAACGCCGCCCTGATCCTGCCCCTGCACCGCGACCTGGACCAAGCCCGCGAGGCCGCGGCGGTCAACAAGATCGGCACTACGGGCCGGGGCATCGGCCCGGCCTATGAAGACAAGGTCGGCCGCCGCGCCATCCGCGTGGGCGACCTGGCCGACCGCGACGCCCTGGAGGCCAAGATCGACCGCCTGCTGGCCCACCACACGCCGCTGCGGCGCGGCCTGGGCCTGCCGGAGTACGACGGGGCGCAGCTGCTGGCGGCCCTGGAAGAGATCGCGCCGAAGATCCTGCCCTTCGCGCAGCCGGCCTGGCGCCTGCTGGACCAGATCGTGAAGTCGGGCAAGCGGGTGCTGTTCGAGGGCGCGCAGGGCGCGCTGCTGGACGTCGACCACGGCACCTATCCCTATGTCACCTCCTCCAACACCGTGGCTGGCCAGGCGGCGGCGGGGTCAGGCCTGGGGCCCAAGGGCCCTGGCTATGTCCTGGGGATCGTGAAGGCCTATACGACCCGGGTCGGCGAGGGCCCGTTCCCCACCGAACTGTTCGACGAGATCGGCCAGCACCTGGGCACGGTGGGCAAGGAATTCGGCGTGGTCACCGGACGCCCGCGCCGTTGCGGCTGGTTCGATGCGGTCCTGGTGCGCCAGTCGGTGGCTCTGAACGGCATCGACGGCATCGCGCTGACCAAGCTCGATATCCTCGATGGCCTGCCCACCTTGAAGATCTGCGTCGGCTACAAGCTGGGCGACAAGACCTTCGACTACCTGCCGGCCGGCCTGAAGGCGCAAAGCGCCCTGGAGCCGATCTATGAGGAGATGGAGGGCTGGACGCAGAGCACCGCCGGCGCCACCTCCTGGAAGGACCTGCCCGCCAATGCGGTGAAGTATGTCCGACGGGTCGAGGAGCTGATCGGAGCTCCGGCCGCCATGGTCTCCACCAGCCCGCAGCGGGACGACACCATCATGGTGCGCGACCCCTTCCAGGACTGAGGAACCCATCTCTCGCCGCGGCAGATCGCCGCGGCGATCCGTGGCCTCCGTCAAGGCGTTCTTTACCCACGCGGCCCATATTGGGGGAGGTTTCCAGGAGTCCCCAGGCCTCGTGTTCAACGAAGAATACAAGCTCATTCAGCGCATGGTCCCCATGCTGCAGAGAGTGCTGATCGTTGATCCGGCGCCGGCCAGCGCACGTCTGCTGGCCGACCTGATGCGCAATATCTCAGCAGGCCATCTCTGGAACGCCCCGAGCAACCGCAAGGGCCTGGAGGCTGCCGAGCAGGTCAATCCGCAGCTCATCTTCGTCGAACTCAGTGGCGTCAATGTCGACGGTGTCGCCTTCGCCCGTCGTATCCGCCGCAGCGAGATGAACTGCCGCCAGGCGCCCATCATCATGGTGACCGCGACGGCCACGGCCGCCGCCATCCTCGGCGCCCGTGACGCCGGGGTGCATGAATTCCTGCGCAAGCCTTACACCGCCAAGGACCTGCTGCGCCGCCTGGAGACCGTCACTCTGCGGCCCCGCGACTGGGTGGAGGCGGTGGACTATATCGGCCCCGACCGTCGCCGGTTCAATTCGGGCGACTATACCGGCAAGCTCAAGCGCCGCTCAGACATCAAGACCACCCCGGGCGCCGCGCGCATCACGCAGGCGCTGAAGATTCTGAAGTCCGCGGTTTCGGCGGCGGCCAGCGATCCGAAGCAGGCCCTGCGCTCGATGCAGGCGCAGGGCGCCGACCTGCAGAAGGCCGCCGTGGCGATGGGTGATTTGAAGCTGGTGACCACCGTGGCCGACTTCCAGCGCTACCTGGCCGCCGCCGCCGACCGTGGCCTACTGATCCCCGAGGAAGTCGCCCGCAAGGCCGCTCCGCTGCTGGCCTTGCTGCCGGCCGAGGAGCTCAGCCGTAAGCCGTCCGACCGCGCGGTGGTGTCGATGTAGGCACAGCAAAAAGCCCTCCCCGTCGCCGGGGAGGGCTTGCTTGGTTTGGCGGGCGGGGTCAGGCGTTGACCAGGTTCCGTTCCTGGGCGGCGGTCCGCATCGACTTCTGCAGCTTTTCGAAGGCGCGCACCTCGATCTGGCGCACGCGCTCGCGGCTGACGCCGTACTCCGAGGCCAGCTCCTCCAGGGTCGACGGATCGTCCTTGAGCCGCCGCTCAGTCAGGATATGACGTTCCCGGTCGGAAAGCTCGGTCATCGCTTCTTCCAGTAGACCCATGCGCTGGGTCCGTTCCTGGTTCTCGGCGACCTGGGTCTCCTGGCTGACGGAGGTTTCGTCCTCCAGCCAGTCCTGCCACTCGCTGTCGCCGTCCACGCGCAGGGGCGCGTTCAGCGAGGCGTCGGGGCCCGACAACCGGCGGTTCATCGAGATGACTTCCTCGTTCAGCACCCCCAGCTTGGTGGCGATGATGGCCACCTGGTCGGGATGCAGGTCGCCGTCCTGGAAGGCGCTGATCTGGCTCTTGGCCTTGCGCAGGTTGAAGAACAGCTTCTTCTGCGCCGCCGTGGTGCCCATCTTCACGAGGCTCCAGGACCGCAGGATGTATTCCTGGATCGAGGCGCGGATCCACCACATGGCGTAGGTCGCCAGGCGGAAGCCCTTGTCGGGCTCGAACTTCTTCACCGCCTGCATCAGGCCGACATTGCCCTCGGAGATCACTTCCCCGATCGGCAGACCGTAGCCGCGATAGCCCATGGCGATCTTGGCCACCAGGCGCAGGTGGGAGGTCACCATCCGATGGGCGGCCTCCGGGTCTTCATGTTCCTTCCAGCGCTTGGCCAGCATGAATTCCTCATCCTTGGCCAGCATCGGAAATTTCCGGATCTCAGTGAGATACCGGCTCAGGCCGCCATCGGGCGACATCACGGACAACGCGTTCGTGGCCATGGATTTCAATCCCCTATTTCCCGGACATCTGGGTCGCCGCGCTTAGACCGCGCGCGTCCGTCCGCCCCCTCAACCAACTAGATAGGTATTGGGTTTCGTGTGCGGAAGGGCGTTGGGAGGACGACCTGTAAGTCCGACTGCTCAACTCAGGTATTTCTATTCCCCAGCCGTGGCGCCTTCAAGGCGCCGGGTCCGCAAGCTTTCTCACAGGGCTGAGAGCAAAGCTTCCAGCTGCGCCATATCCGGGGGCAGCGGGCTCTCGAAGCGCAGGGTTTCGCCGGTCACCGGGTGGACGAAGCCCAGCACGGCGGCGTGCAGAGCCTGGCGGGTCAGGCCGGCCTGCGCCATGGCCTCGCGCACGGCTGGGGTGGGCGGGCCCGAACCGTAGACCGGGTCCCCCAGGCAGGGGCTGCCCTTGGACGCCAGGTGCACGCGGATCTGGTGGGTGCGGCCAGTCTCCAGGGTGCATTCCAGCCGCGCGGCCTGAGGCTTCTTCTCCCGTCCGAAGACGGTACGGGTCGAATAGTGGGTGATGGCCTCGCGGCCGCCGGACTTCAGCACCGCCATCTTCTTGCGATCGGTGGAGGAGCGACCGATCTGGGTGACGATAGTGGCCTTGGCGGGCGAGGGCGCGCCGCGCACCAGGGCCACATAGACCCGGTCGATATCGTGGGCCGCGAACAGGGCCGAGAGCCCCTGGTGAGCGGCGTCGGTCTTGGCCACCACCACGACGCCGGACGTCTCCTTGTCGATCCGGTGGACGATGCCGGGACGCGCCACCCCGCCGATACCGGACAGCGAGTCGCCGCAGTGATGCAGCAGGGCGTTGACCAACGTGCCGCTCGACGTGCCGGGCGCCGGATGGACGGCCATGCCCGGCGGCTTGTCCACCACGATGAGGTACGCGTCTTCGTAGAGCACGGTGAGTGTGATCGCCTCGG
>JAYVDG010000446.1:0-11204 GCA_043749525.1 Phenylobacterium sp. | reverse complement strand
GGCGCGGGGGCAGGCTCCGGCGCGGGCGCGGGCGGCGGCGGAGGTGTCGGTTCGGGCGTCGGCGCGGGCGGGAGCGGCGCGGGCTCCGGCGTTGGCGGCACGGGCGGTGCGGGTGGCGGGACCGGAGCCGGAGGCGGGCCGGGCGGCGCTGGCGCAGGCCCGGGCGGGGCCACGGTCGGGTCCGGCTTCAGCACCAGCACCGCGATCCAGGCGATGGGCCGGCCAGTGGTGATCGGCCCGCCCGACAGCGCCCGCTCGGTCTTGGTGACCGTGTCGCCGACATTGCCGCCGATGGAGTGGACGATGTGCTTGGGCGCCAGGGCCACCTGGCTGACGATGTCGCAGTGGCTCTCATAGGCATAGGCGCCCTTGCTGGCCGAGGCGTTCTCCACCCCGGCCAGCACCTGCGGGAAGGACCGCACCGGGCTGGCGTTGCGCGAATAGCAGATCACGTCGCCGACCCGCGGCGCGATCCAGCTGGGATCGCAGGGCAGGTAGGCGTAGGCGCTGCGGTGGTAGCCGTAGGCGTCGACGGCGGCCTGGATGTAGCCGGCGTGGGCCGCGGCCGAGCGGAACTGGTCGTTGGTCAGGCCCGCCCGCTTCATCACCGAGGAGACGAACACCGCCGACCAGGGCAGGGACGAGGTGGACGAGCGCTTGATGGCCCCGGCGATGGCCCGCGCCGAGGGGGTGCCGGCCCCGAACTTGGCGGTGGCGGCGTCGATATTGGACTTGCTGTTGGCCTTCAGGATCTGCGGGGCGCCACCGCTGATCACGACTTCATACGGGAAGGTCAGCATGCTGTCGTAGCCGGTGAAGGCCCAGAACTGCCAGACGGCGTCCCAAGACAACGAGCCGGCCAGGGCGCCGTCCCCCTGCTTTTCGATCACCGCGTCGGCGGCGGTCTCCTTGACCCGGCCATAGCCGAACTTGGCCCACTGGTCGGTGGCGACCCGAGCGATCTCGGCGCCGATCGGCGGCGGCGGCCGGGCGGCGGCCGAGGTGCAGGCGGCCTTCAACTCGGTTCGGTCGATGACGTAGCCCGCAGCGCGGGCGGGCGGCGGGGCGGCCACCACACAGGCGGCCAGGGCGCCGGCGAGCAGCAGGGCCCTCATGGCTGGCCTCCTGGGCAGCCGGGCAAGAAGACCACGTTGCAGGGCGGGGCGTAGGCCTCCTCGGTCAGGCCCACGTCGGACGCCTTCAACCGGCTGTTCTTGACCCACGAGGTGCGCTCCACCTCGTCCAGGCCTTCCTGGCCCAGGGCGTCGATGAAATAGACCGCGTCACGGCCGATCTGGTAGCTGCGCGAGCCCGGCGAGGAGAAGGGCGTGACGTTGGCGATCAGCCGCCGGGCCTGCCAGTTGGTCATCTGGCTGGCGCGCACCGTGGCCGCCAGGTCGGCGATCTGCGCCTCGGTCAGGGGCGGGTAGTCCAGGGACCGGTCTAGGAAATAGGCGAAGTCCATCTTGGTGGGCTTCAGCCCGGCCCGCGCATAGAGGTCGTAGTGCCTGGCGATGCGCCGGCCCAGATAGCCGTTCGGCCCCAGGAAATAGCCGTCATAGCCGGCGCGGGTCTCGGGGCGGCCCGCCAGCTTGGCGAAGATGATGCGGAAGTTCTCGCGCCGCTCGGAGTCGTCGAACACCGGCTTGAGGATCGCCGCGGCGCCCGCGCACCAATTGGGGTCGGACTGGTTGATCAGCTGGTCCAGCAGCGGACCTTCCTCGGCGAAGGCCTCGCGCACCATCGGCGCCGTGGTGGGGTTGGCGGCCAGGACCGAGAGCACGCGCTGGAAGGTGCAGCCATGGCCGGCGGTGGCCTTGTAGGGCCCCCAGCTGAAGATCGAATCCGGGTCGGCGCTGGTGAAGCCCGAGCCCCGGTCCCAGTCCCACAGGGTGCGGTCATAGTCCGGCGTCAGCGGCGCGGCGCCAAACGCGATCACCTTGGCGCGGTCGAGCGGCGAGGGCAGGGGCTGATGACCCATGATCTTGGTCCACAGCTTCTCGTCGGCGGCGCCCACCGGCGTCGATTTCTCGAACCAGCGCTTGCGGCACGTGCGCAGGGCCGCTAGCGCGTCGGCGGACGACTTGTCCAGCCGGTTGGGCGACATCTGCAGCGGCGCGGCGATGGCGGGGTCGACCTTCTTGCAACGCTCCAGCTCGCTGGCGACGGCGGTCGAAAGCGGGCTGATGAAGCCCCAGTTCGAGTCCGTCAGCCGCCAGGTGCGAGCCTGGGCGCTGAGGTTCACATAGGCGGGCGCGCGGATCAGCACGCCGGCGGCGGCCGGCGCGGCGCAGGCCAGCCACGCGGCCAAGCCTATGATCAGATATCTGGAATAGCCCCCGAGCATCCTGCTCTCCCCCTAAGGTAGAGCGTCGCGCGCGAACGCGGTTAGGTCAACGACTCAGCTTCGCCATTTCAGGACGGCGGCCTCGACCGGGTTGCGGAACGGGCGGCCATCCTTGCGGCTGGCGGTCCATTCGCGTTTCAGCTGCTGATACCACTTGGCCTGGCGGTCGGCGTCGTCGATCCACAGCAGGGACGGGTCGTAGCGCAGCCCCTCGTTCTGAAGGTTCACCATGTCGCCGTCCTGGCGCAGGAAGATCCGCGCGCCCCAGGCCACGAAGGGCTTGAGGAAGAAGAAGGCCGGGTGATCGGACCAGACGATCTGGGTGATCTTGGTCTGGGTCTCGTTCACCGGGGTCAGGCAGGTGAGCGACAGCACCTGGCGCTTACCGACGGTCACATGCTCCCAGCGCAGGCCGGGAATGCGGAAGGTGATCTCGGTGAGCGGTTCGCCCCCCAGGATGGCGTAGGCGCGGCTGTTTTTCGACGGCTCGTGGCGGACCATCGCGAAGCCCTGCTCACGGGGCTCGAATTTCTTGGCCTTGTCGTGCTGGCTCTTGGCCGAACGCCACCACCACTGCTGGTGCACGTAAGGCCCATGAGCGGGGTCCATCAGCCCCACCACGGCGTGGTCGATATGGGCGTCGAACACCATGCGGTCGACGAGCTTCGGCGCGCCGCCCACCACGCCTTCGAAGGTCGGCGGTGGTTCACTGGGCTTGCCGTCGAACCGGGGATCGGAGGAAACCCAGACGAAGACCAGGCCCTGGCTCTCGGCGGCCGGATAGGCGCGCACCCGGATGCGGCTCACGTCCATCGCCTGCTCGGCCACCAGGGACGGGATCGCCGTGCAGGCCCCGTCGCCGCCGAACCGCCAGCCGTGATAGGGGCAGGCGACGACCTCGCGGCCATCGGCCTCGGTGGTCAGCATCCCCGCCGACAGCGGCGCGGCCCGGTGCGGACAGATGTCGCGCATGGCGTGAACCACGCCCTTGCGGTCGCGATAGATCAGCACCGGTTCGCCCAGCAGTTCGTAGCGTTGCAGCTTGCCCGGCTTCAGGTCGCCGGAGAGCGCCGCGAAATACCAGATGTCGCCCAGGAACCCGCGCCCGAACTTGGCGTCGGCGGCAGGAGCTTTCGCGGGCTTGGTGTCACCGTCGGCCATGGGGTGGTTCTAGCGGCTTCCATCTCCCACGTCATCCCGGCCGCAGCGCAGCGGAGAGCGGGGACCCAAGGGCGGTGCGCTGGGCCCCTGGGTCCCGGATCGGCCTGACGGCCGTCCGGGATGACGGTGTGGGTTAGGCGAGCCGAAAGAAGCGCACGGCGTAGGGGCCGAGGTCGAGCTTGCCGTTGGCGTACGCGGCCTCGCCAGCGGTGACCGGCAGCACCTCGCCCGAGACATCAAAGCTCGCCGCCGCCTCGCCCATGTTGAACACGCAGGCGATGGTCTCGTCGCCGTCGGTCCGCGTGAAGGCCAGCACCTGGCCCGCCGCCGGCAGCATCTCGATCTCGCCCCGCGTCAGCGCCGCCGAGCCCTTGCGCAGGGTGATAAGGGCCTTGGAGAAGGCGAGCACCGAGGTCGGGTCCGCCGCCTGCGCCGCCACCGTCAGGTCTCGGTGCTCGGGCGCAGACGGCAGCCAGGGCTTGCCGCTCGAAAAGCCGAGGTTCGCCCCCGGCGCCCACGGCATCGGCGTGCGCGAGCCGTCGCGGCCCTTGGAGATCGGCCAGTAGAGGTCGCCCACCGGATCGCGGATTTCCGTGCGCGTCAGGCTCTGGGCCTCGGGCAGGCCCAGCTCCTCGCCCTGATACAGCAGGGTGGTGCCCTTCAGACTGAGCAGCAGGGCCAGCATCAGCCGGGCGATCACCTCGCCGCCGCCAAACCGCGTGGCCGTGCGCATGATGTCGTGGTTGCAGAACGAGATGCAGGGCCAGTGCCCCGGATGCCGCGCCAGGGTCTCGAAATGGTCGCGGAAAATCTGCGGGTTCAGCTTGCGCGCATGCAGCAGCACGAAGGTATAGGCCGAGTGCAGCCCGTCCTCTGGCGTGCAATAGGCCCCGCACCGCTCCTCCTCCTCAGAGAACTCCCCGAACACGAAGCGGTCGCCGTGGCCGTCCACCCGGGTGCGGATCTCGTCCAGCAGCGGGATGTTCTCGGGCAGGTTCGAGTCGTTCAGGTGGACCTGCATCTCGCTGGCGTGGGCCCAGTGGTGGCGGGTCCGGTCGGCCGGCGGCACGGCGGGATTGTCGGTCAGGGTGTCATCGTGCAGGAAGGTCCCGGCCACATCCAGGCGGAAGCCGTCGATCCCCTTGGCCAGCCAGAAATCCAGCACGCTGATGGCGGCTTCCTTGGCGTCCGGATTGCGCCAGTTCAGCTTGGGCTGCTGCCTGAGGAACTTGTGGTGATAGTGCTGCCGCCGCGCCGGCTGGTAGGCCCAGGCCGGGCCGCCAAACACCGAGAGCCAGTTGTTGGGCGCCGTGCCGTCGTCGGCCGGATCAGCCCAGACGTACCAGGACGCCTTCTCGCCGTCGGCCCCGCCGTCGCGGCTGGCGGCGAACCAGGCGTGCTCGTCGGAGGTATGGGCCAGCACCTCGTCCAGCATCACCTTCAGGCCCCGCCCGTGGGCGGCGTCCACCAGGGCCTCGAGGTCGGCCATCGATCCGTAGTCGGGATGCACGCCCTCGAAGTCGGAGACGTCATAGCCCCAGTCGCGGTTGGGCGAGGGGTGGACCGGCGACAGCCAGATGGCGTCGACCCCCAGGTCCTTGATGTAGTCCAGCTTGGCCGCGACGCCCGCAAGGTCGCCGTGGCCGTCGCCGTCGCTATCGAAGAAGCTCCGCACATAGATGTGGTAGACGACCGCGCCCTTCCACCAGGGCGCGGCCGACATCCTCAGGCCTCGTCGGCGCGGCTGATGATGCGCGAGACGATGCCGTATTCCTTGGCCTTCTCCGCGCCCATCCAGAAGTTCCGGATCGTGTCCTTGACCACCTTGTCGTAGGGCTGGCCGGTCTCGCGGGCGATCATGCGGTTGACCCGCTCGCGCATCTTCACGATCTCCTCGGCCTCGATCTCGATGTCCGAGGCCTGGCCCCGCACGCCGCCCGAGGGCTGGTGCAGCAGGAAGCGGGTGTTGGGCAGGCACATCCGGTTTTCCTTGGGCGCGCCCAGATAGATGTGGGCGCCGGCGCTGGCGACCCAGCCGGTGCCGATCATCTTCACCTTGGGACCGCAGAAGGTGATCATGTCGTGGATGGTGTCGCCGCTCTCGACGTGGCCGCCGGGGGAATTGACGATCACCCGGATGTCGGCGTCGCTGTCGTTGGACAGGGCCAGCAGCTGGGCGGTGACCCGCTCGGCCAGCCGCATGTCGATCTCACCGAAGATCAGCACCGTGCGGGACTTGTAGAGCCCGTTCTGCACGGGGCCCGCCGTCATCGGCATGTCGGGCTTGCGGGCGCCGTCTTCGCCCTCTTCGTCTTCGTCCAACCGCCAATTGCGCATTCGAAAGTCTCCAGGTCTCAAGTTGGACGGAACGTGCGTTGCGCCGCAACGGATCGCAAGGTCTGCAAGGTTAACGGGCGGCGTTTTTGTTGGTGTTTTCGAGCCTTGGGGCCCGATGCCACACCCTTCCCGTCATCCCGGCAGCGAAGCGGAGAGCCGGGACGCAAAGCGCGGCGCGAAGCAGTCACCCAGGGGCCGCGATCAATCCCCCTGGGTCCCGGGTCTCCCGGCGGTCGCCCGGGATGACGTTGAGAGTGTTACCGCGCCGCCGTGGCGATCAGCCGGGCGTAGAACTGGACGCACTGTTCCAGGTTGGCCAGCGACAGGTGCTCGTTGGTGCCGTGGATCATGGTGGTGTCGGCCAGCGAGAAGGTCATCGGCTGGAAGCGGTAGACGTCCTGGGACACCCCGGCCAGGTAGCGGCTGTCGGTGCCGGCGGTCACCAGGCCCGGCGCGACCGGCGCCTTGGCCAGGTCGCCGGCCACCGCGGCGATGGTCTTCCACCCCAGCGAGCTGGTGGACGACACCGGCGACGGTTCGTCGGGCGTCTTCACCCAGGTCAGGTCCACGGCCAGGTCTCCCACCGCCGCCTTGGCCTTGGCCATCACGGCCGTCGAGCTGTCCCCCGGCGCGATGCGGTAGTTGATCCAGGCCGTGGCGTCCTGCGGCAGGACGTTCTCCTTGGGGCTGCCCTTCAGCATGGTGGGCGCGATGGTGGTGTGCAGCAAGGCCGCGCCGGACGGCGTCGCGGCGGTCTGGGCGATGATCATCGGCGAAAACAGCCAGCTGTTGGCCACCGCCATCCTGATCGGCAGGGCCCCGCTGGGCGCCAGGCTTACGAGCATGGCCGCGCCCGGACCGGCGAATTTCATCGGGAAGGGGTGTTCGGCGATGGCGGTCACCGCCTTGGCCAGCGTCACCACCCCGCCGCCGTCCTTGGGCGGCGCCGAGGAGTGGCCGCCGGGCGCTCGGGCCGTGACCTTCAGTGTGCCGTAGCCCTTCTCGGCCACCCCGATCAGCGCGACCGGCCTGCCGGTGATGGGGTTGTCGGAGATCACCGCCTGGCCCTCGTCCAGCACGAACTGCGCGCGGACGCCCTTGGCCTTCATCCAGGCCGCCGCGGCCCGCGCGCCCTCGCCGCGAACCTCCTCGTCGTGGCTGGAGACGATCATCACCGTGCGGCGGGGCGCAAAGCCCTGTTTGGCCAGGATTTCCACACCCTCGAACAGGGTGACCAGGGAGCCCTTGTCGTCCACCGCGCCCCGGCCCCAGACCGCGCCCTCCGCGATCTCGCCGGCGAAGGGCGGGTGCTTCCAGTCGGCCTCGGTGCCCGGCGTCACCGGCACCACGTCCTGGTGGGCCATCAGCACGATGGGGGCGAGGCTCGGATCGGCGCCGTTCCAAGTGTAGATGAGGGTGTGGCCGTCCAAGACCTCGCGGCTCATGGCGGCGTGGGCGGCGGGATAGGTCGTTTGCAGCCAGGCATGCAGCCGGTCCCATTGCGCGGGCTCATCTTCGGCCTTGTCCTGATGGCTGACGGTCGCGATCTGGATGGCCTGGGACAGGTGCAGGGCGGCCGAGGCTCGGTCCACGCTCACCGCCGGCGCCAGCTTGATGGTCCCCAGGTCGGCCGCCGCCGGCGCCTTGAAGGTCGCGGTCCGCACCACCACCACAGCCACCAGCAGGGCCACGGCCCCGCCCAGGCCGATCCTCGCCAACCTTTGCATCATCTCGCCCCCATTTGCGCCTTGGAGCCTAAGCCGTTCTCGCAAGGGGAGGAATGGGCTGTGCTAGGCTGTTGCGCCTGCCCGAGGAAACCATGACCAAGCTTCGCCGTTAGTCACCCCATGGCCTATCGCGCGCCCCGCCACCCCCACATCGAGAAACACGCCCGCCACCAGACCCTTCTGGCCCGGATCGTCGGCCTGTTCCTGATCTGGGCCATCGTCGGCCTCATGGCCCTGCTGGCCGAGCGCACCATCCCCGCCCAGCACCTGCCGTGGAAGACGCTCAGCGTCATCGACCCCATCGGCGTGGCCACCAAGGCCAAGGCCGCGCGCACGGGCGAAGACCCCGCCGCCTGCCGCGCGGTCCTCACCCAGGGCGGCATGACCTTCAAGGAGGTGCAGGAGGCCTCCGCCGACGGCATGTGCCAGGTTCGCGACGCCATCCGCTTCACCGGCGGCATGGCGCCGCTGAAACCCAGCGACGTCTCCATGACCTGCAAGGAGGCGCTCGCCGTCTCCATCTGGGAGCGCCAGGTGGTGCAGCCCGCCGCCTTCGAGGTGCTGGGGGAGGCGGTGACCGCCATCGACAATTACGGCTCCTATGCCTGCCGTCGCATCTACGGCCAGGCCGAGGGCCCGATCAGCGAGCACGCCAGCGCCAACGCCCTGGATGTGGCGGGCTTCAAGCTGGCCAATGGCGAGACCATCAGTGTGCTGAAAGACTGGAACGATCCGGGTCCCAAGGGGCGGTTCCTGCACCGCGTCCGTGACGACGGCTGCCGCGTCTTCATCACCGTGCTCTCGCCCGACTACAACGCCGCACACGCCAACCACCTGCACCTCGACATGGGCGGCGGGGCGCTCTGCCGTTGAAACCGCCTGCGGAACAAACGCAGAATTAATACAAAATTCACCATGGTTAACGGATGGAACTAAGGGTGAACGAACCGAGTCCGAATCGGAGTCGTGCCGGCTCGCCCTACCCTCTGCCAAAAGTGGAAGAGGGGCGCCGGCCTAAGATCCTCCCCCAGGCGCGCAGCGCCGATGTGGGGGAGGTGGATCGTGGCGCAGCCACGAGCCAGAGGGGGATCGACGTAGTCGACACCTTCGACCGCAAAACAAGGGTCAAAGTCCCCCTCAGTCAGCTTCGCTGACAGCTCCCCCAGAAGGGGAGCATCTAAGCCATCGTCGTCTCGCGCTGACCCGCCGCCGTCACCCGCCGCCGCGCCCGCACCCCCTCAGCCAGCCGTTCCAGCACCGCCACCGACGTGTCCCAGTCGATGCAGCCGTCGGTGATGCTCTGGCCGTAGACGAGGGGCTGGCCGGCCACGAGATCCTGGCGGCCGGCCTCGATATGGCTCTCCACCATCACGCCGACGATGCGGCGCTCGCCGCCTGCCAGTTGCCGGGCCACGTCGTGCATCACGCGGGGCTGGTTGGCCGGGTCCTTGGACGAGTTGGCGTGGCTGGCGTCGATCATGATCGACGGACGCAGGCCCGAGCCCTCGATCACCGCCGCGGCCGCCGCCACGCTGGCGGCGTCATAGTTGGTGGCCGTCCCGCCGCGCAGCACGACGTGGCAGTCCTCATTGCCGGTGGTGGCGGCGATGGACGAGCGGCCGTCCTTGCTCACCGCCAGGAAATGGTGCGGCGCGCTGGCGGCCTTGCAGGCGTCGACGGCGATCTTCACGTCGCCGCCGGTGCCGTTCTTGAACCCTACGGGGCAGGAGAGGCCCGACGCCATCTCGCGGTGGACCTGGCTCTCGGTGGTCCGCGCCCCGATCGCCCCCCAGCCCACCAGGTCGGCCAGATACTGGGGGGTGATCACGTCCAGGAACTCCACCGCCGCCGGCAGCCCCATGTCGTTGATGTCCAGCAGCAGGCCGCGCGCCAGCCGCAGCCCCTCGTTGATACGGAAGGTGCCGTCCAGATAGGGGTCGTTGATCAAGCCCTTCCACCCGACCGTGGTCCGGGGCTTCTCGAAATAGACGCGCATCAGGATTTCCAGTTCGCCGCCGAACCGCTGGCGCTGCTTCAGCAGGCGGCCGGCATAGTCCATGGCGGCTTCCGGATCGTGGATGGAGCAGGGGCCGATCACCACGGCCAGCCGGTCGTCCTGGCCGTGCAGGATGCGATGCAGGGCGTGGCGGGCGGCGGTGACCGTCACGCTGGCGCTGGGGGTGCGGACAAACTCGGCCATCACCTGGGAGGGCGGACTGAGCTCGGTGAGGTTGGTGATGCGAAGGTCGTCGGTGCTGGACATGGTGTTCTCCGGGTCGGGGAGGTCACCGTGGCGGACATAAAAAAACCGCCAGGGTGACTGGCGGTGGGTGGAGCCTTGTCTAGGACGCTGTCACGTCAAGCCAAGTCCTTCCTCCGCCAGGGGCGTCGGAAAGCTAAAATACCAGGCTTGGGCGGCGGTGCGGGACATGACAGAAGCTGCGATACACCAGCTTTTCCACGGAGTCACCCCGGTGAGCGCCCCGCTCCGCACCACCACCGTCGGCGTGCCCCCGGCCGAGGTCGAGATCGGCGAGGCCATGGTCCGCGCCCTGCTGGCCGCCCAGCACCGCGACCTCGCCCACCTGCCCATCGCCCTGGTCGCGTCGGGCTGGGACAACGACATGTTCCGGCTGGGGGACGACATGACCGTGCGGATGCCGCGCCGCCGGGTAGGAGTGGAGCTGCTGGAGAACGAGCAGCGCTGGCTGCCGGCCTTGCCCGCCCTGCCCCTGCCGGTCCCCGCGCCCCTGCGGCTGGGGGTTCCCGGCGAGGGCTATCCCTGGCCCTGGAGTGTGCTGCCCTGGATGCCCGGTGGACCGGCTGATCTCGACCCCCTGGTCGCCGATCAGGCGCCGGTTCTGGCCGGGTTCCTGAAGGCCTTGCACCAGTCCGCCCCCGCCGACGCGCCGCGCAGCGCTCATCGCGGTATCCCGCTGGCCGACCGGCTGGACTACCTGACCCCCCGCATCGACCGCCTGGCGGCGGAGACGGGTTTCATCACCCCGCGCATCCGCGAGGTCTGGGACCGTGCGCTCGCGGCGCCCGTCGATGCGGCGCCGACCTGGCTGCACGGCGATCCCCACGCCCGCAACGTGCTGTCGCAGGACGGCCGCCTCACCGCCTTCATCGACTGGGGCGACCTGTGCCAGGGCGACCGCGCCACCGACCTTTCCAGCCTCTGGATGCTGCTGCCGGACCTCGCGTCCCGCCACGCCGGCATGGCCGCCTACGGCGCCAGCGAGGCCACCTGGGCCCGGGCCGCCGGCTGGGCGGTGAACTACGCCGTGGTCCTGGTGGACGCCGGCCGGGTGAATGATCCCAGGCTGCTGACGATGGGGGCGAAGACCTTCGCGATGGTGGAGGCGGTGGACTGAGGGGCAGGCCCTAGCCCCCTCCGTCTTCTCGCTGCGCTCGAATCCACCTCGCCCGACCCGCGCTTCGCGCTGGGGGAGGAATTAATGCGCCCCAATTCCTCCCCCAGGCCGCAGGCCGTATCGGGGGAGGTGGATCGGCGAAGCCGAGACGGAGGGGCCTAGGAGCCTGTCTGGATATTCGCTGCACGCAGGCGGAGGTGGTGTGACGACGAGGCGATGAGGCGGGTCATGCTGCGGCTCTCGCCAGCTTGAGCA
>JAYVDG010000445.1:0-4267 GCA_043749525.1 Phenylobacterium sp. | reverse complement strand
CCACCTCGGCCACCGACAGCGAGCCCAGCTGCGACAACAGCGGATGGCCCACCTCATCGGTCTTGCCGATGATGCGCGGCCGGGCGTGGGCCGGCAGGTCGTAGAGGGCGGCGCGGGCCTGGGTCTCGATCAGCGGACGCTTGTGCTCGATGACCATCAGGGTCTCGAGGCCGGCGGCGAAGGCCTTCAGCCCCTGGGGCTCCAGCGGCCAGGGCATGCCGACCTTGTAGATGGAGACGCCTAAGGCTGCGGCCTCCTCGAAGGAGATGCGCATGGCCGCGAAGGCCTCGATCACGTCCTTATAGGCCTGGCCCGAGCAGACGATGCCCAGGCGCGGGCGGGCCGCGGGCAGCACCACGCGGTCGATCCTGTTGGCGCGGGCGAAGGCCAGGGCGGCGGGGAGCTTCTGGGTGCGGAGCCGGCGCTCCTTGTCCAGCGGCTGGTCCTTCAGCCGGATGCCCAGGCCGCCGGTCGGCATCGAGAAGTTGGTGGGCAGGACGAACTTGTGGCGCGCGAGATCCACATCGATGGTGACGCCTGAGTCCATGGTGTCGGCCAGCGCGATCAGCCCGACCCACAGGCCGGAATAGCGCGACATCGCATAGCCCAGCAGGCCGTAGTCCAGCACCTCCTGCACATCGGCCGGCGACAGCACCGGCATCTCGAAATCCTGGAAGGCGAACTCCGACTGGGACGGCAGGGTCGAGGACTTGCAGGTGTGGTCGTCCCCGGCCACGGCCAGGACGCCGCCCTTGGGGAAGGTGCCGGCGAAGTTGGCGTGCTTGAAGGCGTCACCGGTGCGGTCGACGCCAGGCGCCTTGCCGTACCACATGCCATAGACCCCATCGAACTTGGCCCCGGGGAACAGGTTGGCCTGCTGGCTGCCCCAGACGGCGGTCGCCGCCAGGTCCTCATTGAGGCCTTCCTTGAAGACCACCTCGCAGGCTTCCAGGTGTTTCTTGGCCCGGGTCGCCTGCTGGTCCAGGCCGCCCAGCGGCGAGCCGCGATAGCCGGAAAGGAAACCCGCCGTGTTCAAGCCCGCCGCCTGGTCCAGGCGCCGCTGATCCATCAGCACCCGCAGCAAGGCCTGCACGCCCGTGATGAAAACCCGGCCCTGGCTGAGCAGAAATTTGTCGTCCAGCGTCACATCCTGGTGCCGCATCGCAATTTCTTTCCTTTTGGGTTCCCTAACGAGGTTAGAAGATCATATAAGTGCGCCGCAATTGCTTGCCAAAGGCGTGCCCCCTGACAGCGGTTCCGGGGCACGAATGACGCACAATAGCGCCAAGTGTGGGAGGAAAACTTGTCTGAGGCCCTCGACGCCGTCGATGCTAAGATTCTGGATCTTATCCAACATGACGCCGGACTGTCCGTCGCCGAGATCGCAGAGCGGGTCGGATTGTCCTCCAGCCCCTGCTGGCGCCGCATAAAACGGCTGGAAGATTCCGGAGTCATCCAGCGCCGCGTGACCATTCTGGACCGCGAACTGCTGGGTCTGGGCTTTGAGGTCTACTGCACCGTCAAGCTCAGCCTGCCCACCAAGGACAACCTCAACGACTTCGAGACGGCCATCACCAAGCTGGCCGAGGTGGTGCAGTGCGCCACAGTCACCGGGTCGGCCGACTACGAGCTGCGCGTCGTCACCCGCGACATGCACGCCTTCGACGACTTCCTGCGCGACAAGATCCTGTCGCTGGGCCTGGTCTCCAACATCGAGAGTCGGATCGTCATACGCTCGGTGAAGAACACCACCGCCGCGCCGCTCGGCCTCGTCAGTCCCTATGTGAGCGCCCACAGCTAGGGAGCATGACAGCCGAAAGTGGCTGCCGGTTTCGGCGCCCGTCATGCGACCAAACAAAATGAGTTCTCCGCGATGATCGACCTCGTCATTGAACAACGCCGCAAAGACCTCGGCGGGTTCGAGGTGGGACGCGTCCTGCCGTTCCATGCGCACCGGATGGTCGGGCCCTTCATCTTCTTCGACCACATGGGGCCGGCCGATTTCACCGCCGGCTTCCCGCGCAGCGTCGACGTCCGCCCGCACCCGCACATCGGCCTGTCCACCGTCAGCTACCTGTTCGAAGGCCAGATGACCCATCGCGACTCGGTCGGCGCCACCCAGGTGGTGAACCCCGGCGAGGTGAACTGGATGACCGCCGGCCGCGGCATCACCCACTCCGAACGCTTCGAGGACCTGCGCGCCCACGGCGGCCGCATGGACGGCATCCAGACCTGGGTCGCCCTGCCCGACGGCCAGGAGGAGATCGACCCGGCCTTCTACCACCACGACGTCGCCGACCTGCCGACCTACGAAGAGAACGGCATGTGGGCCCGACTGATCGTCGGCAAGGCCTTCGGCGCGGAAGCCAAGGTCAAGACCCACTCGCCGATGTTATATGTCCACTGGGCCCTTGCCGCCGGCGCCAAGGCGCAGTTGCCGGCGGAATATCCCGAGCGCGCGGCCTATGTGGCCCGCGGCGAGGTGGAGGTGCTGGGCCACACCTACCGCGAAGGCCAGATGATCGTCTTCAAGCCGGGCGAGCCGGTGCTGTTCACCGCGGTCACGCCCGCCATCGTGATGCTGTTGGGCGGCGAGCCGGTGGGTCCGCGCTTCATCGAGTGGAACTTCGTCTCTTCGTCCCAGGACCGCATCGAGCAGGCTAAGGCCGACTGGCGCGCCGGCCGCATGAAGCTGCCCGACGCCGACGACCAGGAGTTCATCCCCCTGCCCGAGCCGAGCCCGCCCGCCAACCCGATGAGCTAGGCTTCAAAGGCTGAGCACAATTCAAGATCGTCATCCTCGGGCCTGTCCCGAGGATCCATGGTCTCCGCCTCTCCGCAGATCGCGCAAACGTGGTCGTCGAGCACCATCTGGGCCACGGTGTTTATGGATCCTCAGGACAAGCCCGAGGATGACGGTCCTTTGGTGGGCCTCCGCGATGCCTCTAGCTCTCAAAAGCCGCCAGGATCGGGCACGGTCCGGCGGCGTTGGCGCCACAGGCCTTGGCCAGGCGTTGCAGCCCGGCCCGCGCGGCGGTCAGTTCGGCGATCTTGGCGTCCAGGGCCCCGATCCGCTCGGTTGCCAGTTCGCGGGCCCGGGCGCGATCCTCGCCGGCGTCCAGCGCCATGAGCTCTGCGATCTGCTCTAGGGTGAAGCCCGCCGCCTGAGCCGAGCGGATGAATCGCAACCGCCGCAGGTATTCCTCGCCGTAGCGCCGCACGCCGCCGCCAAGCCCGCCGCTCTGCGGTCGGTCGGGCGTCTCCAGCAGGCCGCGCCGCTGGTAGTAGCGGACGGTTTCGACCCCCACCCCGCCTTCGCGCGCCAGGCCCGCAATCGTTGTCGTTTTCATCCCTTGACCCCGTACCATGGTACCGACCCTACATAGGGTGGGTCCGATCCCGGACAAGCCGGAACAACCCCATGAGCTCTCCCCGCCAAGCCGTCCTCTACCGCATGGTCATGCCCGACCACACCTGCCCCTACGGCCTGAAGGCCCGCCACCTGCTGAAGAGCCGGGGCTACCAGGTCGAAGACCACTGGCTGAAAACCCGCGAAGAGACCGACACCTTCAAGGCGCAGCACGACGTGAAGACCACGCCCCAGACCTTCATCGATGGGCAGCGGATCGGCGGCTATGACGACCTGCGCCGCCACCTCGGCCTGAAGGTCCCCGACCCCAAGGCCAAGTCCTACACCCCGGTGCTGGTGGTGTTCGCCGTCACCACCTTGATGGCCCTGGTCCTCAGCTACGCGTCGTTCGGAAATCCCCTGACGATGCGCGCGGGCGAGTGGTTCATCGGCCTGTCGATGATGGCGTTGGCCATGCTGAAGCTGCAGAACCTTGAGAGCTTCGCCACCATGTTCCTCAACTACGACCTGCTGGCCAAGCGCTGGGTGCCCTACGGCCGGGTCTATCCCTTCGCCGAGCTGGGCGCGGGCGCGCTGATGACGGCGGGTGTCCTCACCTGGCTGTCCGCGCCCGTCGCCCTCATCATCGGCGGCATCGGTGCGGTTTCGGTGATCAAGGCGGTCTATATCGACAAGCGAGAGCTCAAGTGCGCCTGCGTCGGCGGCGACAGCAATGTGCCCCTGGGCTTCCTGTCGCTGACCGAGAACCTGATGATGATCGCCATGGCGATCTGGATGCTGGCGATGGCGCGCTAGGGGCTGTTGAGATTTAGGATTCACGGATCGGGCTTGTCGTGATTCAAGCTCTGGATGGACCGCTTTGTTTTGACCGACGCTCAATGGGCGAAAATGGAACCG
>JAYVDG010000444.1:0-4274 GCA_043749525.1 Phenylobacterium sp. | reverse complement strand
ACTTCCGCGACCGTTCGGGCCGGGTGTTCATCGACGGCAAGGAGTGGGCGGCCGAGCTGGACGAGGACGCCGTCCTCGCCCATGGCGCGCCGGTCGAGGTGACCGGTGTCAGCGGAGCGCGGTTGCGGGTACGCCCAGCTCGCTGATCTCCGACAGGAAGACCCGCAGGGCCTTCAGGAACGGCGTCGCGGCCCTGAATTCCTCGTCGGTGAAGCCGTCGCGCAGGGCCTCGGTCTTGGCCTTCATGTCCCGCATGACGCAGTTGGACACCTCGATCCCCGCCCGGGTGATCTTCACGCGCTTCTTTCGGCCGTCGGCGCAGTCGGCCAGCACGGCGATCCAGCCCATCTGGGACATCTTCTGCAGGATGTTGGTGATGGCCCCCTTGGTCATCAGCAGGATGCGGGCGAGCTCGGCCGGGGTCTGGCCGTCGCCATGGCGCATGAACCATTGCAGCAGTTCGAAGTGGGCGTGGGTCATGCCGGACGGCAGGTGCTTGGTCACCGCCATGCGCAGATAGTGCTCGATGGCCCCGATCTCGGAGAACACCTCCACGAAGGGATGAGCCTGGACGGCCGGCGCGTTGCGAAGAGTTGGCGTCGTCATCCGCGCCTCCATTTCGTTCGATCTTGAACGAAATGGAGAGCTGCGCCATTGAACGCAAGTGCAGACCAATCTTTATTCCGTCCTTATGCGGGGAAGGAAACACAGGAATTCGATCCTTAGGTGAATGGGCGCATGATGCGCTCCGCATGGCGATGCGCTTCGTATCGCGCCTGCTTCTAGAGACACTCCAAGGCATGATCTCCGAGTCCAGCGCCGCGACCGCCCATCCGCCGCGCCGTTTTCTGCCTCTGGCCCTGGGTTCCATCGGGGTGGTGTTCGGCGACATCGGCACAAGTCCGCTCTACGCCTTCAAAGAGGCCGTGGGTCAAGCCGCCAAGGATGGGCTGACTCCGCCCGAGGTGATGGGCGTCGTGTCCCTGGCGCTCTGGGCGCTGATCATCGTGGTGACGGTGAAGTACGTCCTGTTCCTGATGCGCGCCGACAACCGCGGCGAGGGCGGGGTGCTTTCGCTAATGGCCCTGGCCCAGAGGGCGGTGGGGCGGCGCACGCCGCTGATCCTGATGCTGGGCTTGGGCGGCGCGGCGCTGTTCTACGGTGACGCGGTGATCACGCCGGCCATCTCGGTGCTGTCGGCCATCGAAGGGCTGCGGTCGGTGCCCGCCATCGCAGACCACATCACCCTGGCGGTGGTGCTGAGCATCACCATCGCCATCCTGGTGGGGCTGTTCCTCATCCAGTCCTCGGGCACCAGCAAGGTGGCGCGGTTCTTCGGGCCCATCTGCTTGCTGTGGTTCGCGGTCATCGCGGTGCTGGGGGCCATGCACCTGCGCGACGCGCCGGCGATCATGATGTCCGTCAACCCCTATTTCGGGGCGCGCTTCATGCTGGATCATGGGGTGGCGGGTCTGTTGGTGATGGGGTCGGTGTTCCTGACCGTGACCGGCGCCGAGGCCCTCTACGCCGACATGGGCCACTTCGGGCGCTGGCCGATCCAATCGTCCTGGTTCTTCATCGTGCTGCCGGCGCTGATCCTCAACTATCTGGGGCAGGGCGCGCTCACCCTGGCGACCCTGCAGAGGGTCACCGAGCAGGGCCAGACGTTCCAGAACCTGGACTGGTTCTTCCTGCTGGCCCCAGAGATGCTGCGCGCGCCGCTGGTGGTGCTGGCCGCCTGCGCCACGGTCATCGCTAGCCAAGCGGTGATCACCGGCGCCTTCTCCCTGTCGCAGCAAGCGATCCAGCTTGGCCTGTTGCCGCGCATGACCCTGCTGCGCACCTCGGAAACCGAGGCCGGGCAGATCTATGTGCCGCAGATCAACCTGTTGCTGCTGGTGGGGGTGATTCTGCTGGTGGGGGTCTTCAAGACCTCGACCGGTTTGGCGCAGGCCTATGGCCTGGCGGTGACCGGGACGATGGTGGTGACCACCTCGCTGGCGATCATCGTGGTGCGCCGGCTGTGGGGTTGGAGCCTGTTGGCGACGGCGGCCCTGATCGGACCCCTGCTGCTGGTGGACCTGGTCTTCCTGGGCTCAAACGCTCTGAAGCTGCTGTCGGGCGGCTGGATTCCCCTGGTGATCGGCGGCTCGCTGATGGTCCTCATGGGCGTGTGGGTGAAGGGCTCCCGGTTGCTGCAGGAGAAACGCCGGCAGGATTCCTTGCCGCTTGAGGATTTCCTGAAGCTGGTCGCTCCGCGCGCCAAGCACGTCCCGGGCACGGCGGTCTATCTCACCGCCGATCCGGCGGTGACGCCCGGCGCCCTGTTGCACAACTTGAAGCACAACAATGTCCTGCACGACCGAAACGTCCTGCTGGCGATCGAGATCGACGACGCGCCCCGCGTCTCGGACGCCGACCGGCTGACCTATGACACCCTGAGCCAAGGGTTCAGCATCGTGCGCCTGCGCTACGGCTTCATGGAGCGACCCAGTATTCCCCGCGGCATGCTGCTGCTGCGCAAGCAGGGGGTGACCTTCGACGTCATGAACACCTCCTTCTTCCTGGGGCGCCGGACCGTGGTCGCCGGACGGTCCTCCAAGCTGGCCAGGTGGCAGGAGAAGCTGTTCATCTTCCTGACCAAGAACGCCGCCAGCCCTACCGACTTCTTCCAGATCCCGCCGGGGCGGGTCGTGGAGCTTGGGGCCCAGACGACCGTCTAGCGCTTGGCCAGGGCTTCCTTGAGCCCCTTGCCCGCCAGGAAGTCGGCGTGCTCGTTCAACTCGTGGCCGGCATGGCCCTTCACCCAGCGCCAGTCGACCGTGTGGCGGTCACGGGCGGTGTCGAGCCGGCGCCACAGGTCTTCGTTCTTCACCGGCTTCTTGTCGGCGGTCTTCCAGCCGCGCTTCTTCCAGCCGTGGATCCACTCCGAGATGCCCTTCATGACATAGGTGCTATCGGTGTGCAGTTCGACGACGCAGGGCTTGGTCAACGCTTCCAGCGCCTGGATGGCGGCCATCATCTCCATGCGGTTGTTGGTGGTGTCGGGCTCGCCGCCGCAGATGTCCTTGCGATGGCCGCCGGAGATCAGCAGCGCGCCCCAGCCGCCCGGCCCTGGGTTCCCCGAGCAGGCGCCGTCGGTATAGATGACCACCTTGGTGTCGCTCACGCTTGGTCCCCCAACAGCACGAGGTCGGGCGCCTCGCGGTGGACCGCCAGCTTGCGCTCGTATTCCAACGGATCCTTGGGGCGGACCAGAGCGCCGGCCGGCGTCGAACCCCAGGCTTCGAGCCGGGTCAGGAAGAACCGCATGGCCGCGCCGTGAGCCAGGACCGGCAGGGCCTGACGTTCGGCCGGGCTCAGCGGGCGGTGGGTCTCGTAGCCAGCCACCAGGGCGCGCGCGCTGGTGATGTTGAAACTGCCGTCGGCCTCGAAGCACCAGGCGTTCAGAGCCACGGCCACGTCATAGGCCAGGGTGTCGACGCAGGCGAAATAGAAGTCGATGGCCCCGGCGAACTTTCCGCCCGCGAAGAAGACGTTATCGGGGAAATAGTCCTCGTGGATGATGCCCTGGGGCAGGCCCTGCGGCCAGGTTCGCGCCAGCCGGTCCAGGTCCGCGCCGATGGTGGCCGCGAGGCCTGGCTTCAGGGCCTCGGCGTCGTCCCTGAGCGTGGCGAACAGGGGCGCCCAGGCGGCCTGGCCCAGGGCGGGCTCTCGAGTACCCGGGAAGCCCTGGGCGGCCAAGTGGAGCCGCGCTAGGCCCCCGCCCGCCTCGCGGCAGTGAGCGGCGGTGGGCCGGCGCACCGAGAGCCCCGGCAGGAATTCGATGATAGCGGCGAGCTTGCCCCGAACCTGCTTGATCGTCCGTCCCTCACGGTCGGCGACCGGGGAGGCGCAGGGGTAGTCGTGCCGGGCCAGCCAGCGCATCAGGTCCAGGAAGAACGGCAGTTCCTCCGCCTTCATCCGCTTCTCGTACACGGTCAGGAAATAGCGCCCGGCTGTGGTCTCCAGCATGAAGTTGGAATTCTCCACGCCCTCCGCGACGCCCTTGAACGTCACGGCGGTCCCGAGGTCGAAGTCGGCGAGCAGGAGCGCCAGCTCCTCATCGTTGATGTCGGTATAGACGGCCATGCTGGGCTCGGGATGGGGGAGCCCGCGCCAGGCGTCAAGCCTTGGCGACCACCCACAGGTCCTGGCCGCCGTCATAGTCGACGGGCGCCGCCCAATTGCCCTTGTGGAACGACACCAGCTTCAGGCCGGCCGCGGCGATGGCC
>JAYVDG010000443.1:0-4275 GCA_043749525.1 Phenylobacterium sp. | reverse complement strand
TCAGGCTCAGCCAGTTGCGGCTGCTGGCGGCGATGCGGCGCTGGGCGTCACGGTAGTCGGCCTCGTCCCAAGCTTGAGGTGAGGTCTCGCCGGGCTTGGCTGGAGTGGCCTCATAGACGTCGCCCATCAGGTCGATCATCTGCACCAGGTCGTCCAGGCGGTCGTGCTGGGCTTTGAACAGGGTGAAGAGCTGCTGGTTCTTCTCGGCCTTAGCCCCCTGCCAGATCACCTCGAACTTCGACCATTTCTCGGGATAGTCGAGGAACACCTCGGGCAGGGTGCGGTCCCTGGCCTTGGCTTCGAAATAGCCGTTCACCACCCTGCCGCCGCCACCAGCTCGTTGAGATCGACGGCCTTGGCCCGCACCAGGGCGCTGATCCCGGTGGCGACGATGGTGCGCTTGGCGGCCTCGGTGAGCTGCCCGTTCTGCCGGTCGGCCAGGCGCAGCAGGGTCACCGGCGCCCGGTCTGTCAGCCACAGCTTGGCGGTCATGTCGGCGGCCATCGGCTGATCCGGGCCATTGACCCGCCAGCGGTCGAACTGCGCTTCGCCACGCTCGGTCGTGCCGGACGGCAGTAGGGCAACGTCCTCCAGGCTCCTGATGAAACCCACGACCTCCCCACGCGTCAGGGACTGATCCTTCTGGCTGACGCTGACCCCCACCTCCAGGGACCGGCGCACGGTGGGCGGCGCGTTCTCCAGGGCGCTGAGCAACCGGACGCCATAGATGTCGATGAAGGAGATTTCCCGGCCCTCGCGCGGCCCGGTGAAGCGGGTGACCAGTTGGCCCGTGGTGTCGACCTGGATATTGCCCGCGCCGTCGGCCAGGGCGCTGGCTCTCACCGGAGAGCAACTGCGCGCCGGTGACGCCGAAACCGAACAGGATGACTTCGTAGCCGAGCTTGCTCTGGCTCTTCGCGAAGCGGCGGATGGCCGAGCGTTCGCGGTCGAGATCAAACCCTATCGCCCCGGCCTGGCTGAAGAGCGCGCCCTGGCTCTTGAGGTCGCCGGTCGTCAGCGCCTTGAACACCGCCCGCGCGCCGTCGTTGCGGCCGGTCAGGGTTCCCACCACCTGGTAGCTGGCCTCTCGGTCGCGGATCTCCTCGAACTGGATGCGGGCCGAGACCTTGCGGTGCGCGGCGTCCCGGGTTTCGGCCAGGACCTTGCGGAACAGGGCGTCGTAGCGGGCGATCAGGGCGCGCACGCCGGCCAAGGCGTCGTCGGCGGTTGTGAAGGTCCGGTCGGTGGCCTCGCCGGTGGCCTTGAGCAGGGCGCCGAGGGCCTGGATGCGGGCGGGGTCCTGGCCGATGAGGGCGTCGACCTGCGCCTTCAGCCCCGCCTCGACGGTTGCGGCCAGACCCTGGACGACGGGAGTAAGGGCCACGCGCACCTCGGCCTGGGCGAAGGACAGCAAGCGGCCGGCCAGGGCGTCGACCACTCGACCGATCTGCCCCTCCGCCGAGGTCAGCAGGCCCGAGGTCTCCACCGCCGTGGCGAGCTCGCCCGCGACCCAGGCGGCGACGGCGGAGGTGTCGGTGGTGTCCAGGCCGGCCGCGCCCCGCAGGTCGCCGACGATGGCGGCCCGCAGGGCCTGGTTTCCGATGATCGCGGCCGCGGCCTGGTCGATGGCGGCCGGCGCGGCTTTGCGCAGCCAGGTTCCGGGGGAGAGGAAGGGCTGGACCTTCTCCAGGCCGCCCTGCCAGACGCCGATGGCGTTCTGCAGGATGGCGTGCAGCCGGTCGGCCAGGGCCGAGATGTCGAGATCGAGCCCCACTGACAGCCCGGCGTCGGCATGCTCTGTGGCGGCGCGCGACAGGGTGGCCAGGATCTGCCGCCCGCCACCCGTCGCCGGCGACCCGGCGCGGAAGGAGGGGGCGTAGGCGCCCTTGAGGTCGACCCCGATGGTCACCGCCGCGCCGAGCGCGCCCACCACGCCCGCGTCGAAGGCCAGGGTGTCGGCCAGGGAGATCTCCACCTCCACGGCCGTGGCGCCCTGGAAGCGGTAGACCAGGCCCGCCAGGTCGGTGGCGGCGAAGGCGTCCCAGACCGCCTCGAAGTCGACGGGATCGGGCAGGCGCGCCAGCCGCTCGGCGACGGCGGCGGCGAACAGGGCGCCTGGGGCCGCGAAATAGTAGTGCAGTTCGGCGTGGGCCGAGGCCGAACCCCTGGCGCCGAGGCTCCCGCCCTGGAAGGGGACCGCGGCGTCGGAGGTCGCGCCCAGCGTACCGACCGCTCCCAGCCGCAGGAGCCGGCTGGTGTCGTCATCGAAGGGCGAGGCGGCGGCGGCCTCGAAGGCGAGGCTGGCCTGCGCCTGCAGGGCGAGTTCGATCCTGTCGCTCAGGGAGAGGGGGCGGTCTTTATCAATCAGGGTCCAGGGGATCAGGCCGGGCTTGTCGGCGCCGAAGGCCGAGAGCCTGCTGAGCAGCGGCCGGTACTTGTCAGGAATCCTGGCGTCCGCGCCCACGGCCTTGGCCAGGGCGGCGGAGAGCTTGGCGCGCAGCGGCTCGGCGTCGATCCGGGCGAAGGCGGCCTTGGCCTGGTCGGAGCCGACATCGCCCACCACGAGGTCGAGCAGGGCCTCCAGGCTGGGCAGGTCCCGAACCGTGGCGGCCTTGGCCCGCCAGGTCTCCGCCACCTCGCCCAGGGCGCCGATCAGCGCCAGGTCGTCCTGCAGCGCTTGGCCGGAAGCCAGCAAGTCCTTGAAGTCCGCCATGGCCCGCTCCCCCAGAGCTTAACCATGTGTGGCGTTCAATGAGGCGTCAATCGAGGATTGCATCGGTTTGTCTGGCCCTTATCAATCCGCCCTTGCATCCCGTTGGGGTCGCTGCGCGTAAAGGGTCAGACCTCTCGCCAAGCCAGATTGGATTCGATGCCGCCCTCGATCACCCAACCCCTGCGGCTCGGCCTGGCCGCCGCGACCGCGGCTTTAACGGCGGCCTGTTCGCCGCTCACCCTGTTCTCCACCTTCACGCCGAAGGACCCGGCGACGCGGGCCGATGTGGGGACCGCCTATGGGCCGCTCTCGCGCCAGAAGCTGGACGTCTATGCGCCGCGCAAGGCCAAGGCTCTCGCGCCGGTGGCGGTGTTCTTCTATGGCGGGTCGTGGGATTCCGGACGGCGGCAGGACTATCGCTGGGCGGGCCAGGCCCTGGCCGCGCGAGGCTATCTGACCGTGGTGCCGGACTATCGGGTGTTCCCGGAGGTGACCTATCCGGGCTTCCTGGAGGACGGGGCGCTGGCGATCCGCTGGGCCGTGGATCACGCCAAGGACCTGGGGGGCGACCCCAGCCGCATCGTGCTCATCGGCCATTCCGCGGGCGCCTACAACGCCGTGATGCTGGGCTTCGACCCTCGCTATTTGACGGCCCAGGGTGTCGATCCCGCGGATATCAAGGCGGTGGCGGGACTGTCGGGGCCCTATGACTTCATCCCCATCGACGGGCCGATTACGCGCAGGACCTTCGGCGGGGCGGCCGATCTCGCCGCGACCCAGCCCGGGCTCTATGCCGGTAAGACCAGCCCCGCCGCCTTCCTGGCCACCGGCGACAGCGACCGCACGGTCTATCCGCGCAACACCAGGAAGCTGGCCGCCGCGATCCGGGTTGCGGGCGGGCGGGTGGAGGAGAAGCACTATGCCGGCGTCGATCACGCCGGGACCGTGCTGGCCCTGTCGCGGCCGTTCCGGGGCAAGGCGCCGGTGCTGGCCGACATGACCGCCTTCCTGGACGCCGCCGTCAGATAGCGCCTGGTTGACAGGATCGCGTCGCGCCGCCAAAGCGTGGCCATGGCCTTCGCCCCGACCAAAGCGCAGCAGCAGCAACGCCTTCTTGTGGCGGTGCGGGTGCGCGTGATCTGTTCGGGATAGTTTCCGTCCACATCGAATGAGCCACCAACCCCGCCCGGCCGGCGGGGTTTTTCTTTGCCGTCCGGGCTTCCCAGAAGGAGACCCAAGACATGTCCCATTTCTATCCCGACGCCGCCGCCGTCGCCCGTGTCGCCCGCGGCATGATGGGCCGAACCCTGTCCAAGGCGGACTGGACCCACGCGGCCCATTTCGCCACGGCCCTGTGGCTGCTGCGCGACCGCCCTCTGTCCGCGGTCGTGGCCGACATGCCCGGCCTGATCCACGCCTACAACGTCTCGGTCGGCGGCGAGAACACCGACGCAGCCGGTTATCACCACACCATCACCCTGGCCTCGCTGGGGGCCGCCGCCGATGTCCTCGCGCGATACGACGCCGACCACCCGCTGCACCTGATCGTCGATGACCTGATG
>JAYVDG010000442.1:0-4281 GCA_043749525.1 Phenylobacterium sp. | reverse complement strand
ATCGACAAGTCGTTGTCGATCACATCCGGTTCGCAAGTGCGACCCGGCGCTCCTCACCCCCCACATCGGCGCTGCGCGCCTGGGGGAGGATCTTAGGCGGGCGTAGCGATGGGGGCGGCGAGGATGGCGCGGACGCCGGGCTGGTTGTCCTCATAGGCCAGCTCGCCGGCAAGCTGGCTGACCATGGCCCGCATCATGCGGCTGCCGAAGCCTTCGCCAGGCTTGTGCTTGCCGGTTCCACGGTCGGCGACGGTCAGGCGGAAGCTGCCCCGATGCTGCGCCAGGCCGATGATGATGGGCCCCGGCGCGCCGCCATAGGCGTATTTGTTCGCGTTGATCACCAGCTCGGTGAGCACCAGGCCGAGCGTCACGGCGCGGTCGGTGGAGATCAGGATCGGGGCGATGTCGAGGGTCAGCTTGTCGGTCCAGTCGGCGTCCATGGTGGCCAGCACCTCGCCGCAGAGCTCCTCTAGGTAGCGGCCCAGGTCGATGGTCTCGATCTGGTCGGCGCGGTACAGGCGGCGGTGGACCAGGGCCACGGCGCTGATGCGGCGGCGCGCCTCCTCGATGGCCTCCTGCAGGGCGGCGTCGCCGGAGTCGCGGGCCTGCAGGGCCAGGAAGCTGGAGACCAGCTGCAGGCTGTTCTGCATGCGGTGGTTCACCTCGCGGATCAGCACCTCCTTCTGGCGTATCAGGGCATCCTTGTCGGCCACGGTGTCGGTGAGGCGCAGGTTCAGGTCGCGCAGGCGCCGGCTCTGGCGGGCCTCCAGCAGGGTCTGTTTCAGGCGCACCGCGGCGTCGGCTTGGGCCGGCGTCCAGGCGGCCGAGCGGCCGCGCACCGACTCGCTCCAGGCCTCGAAGGAGGCGCGCGGGGTCAGGACCCCGCCCGGACCGGCGACGGCCTTGTGCGGATTGCCGGCCCAGTTGACCGTCTCCACCTGTTCGGCGCGGAACCAGAGGATCAGGAAGGGCTCGTCGTGGGAGACGGCCAGGGAGAGGACGCCGCTGCCCGTGGGGCGAAAGGCGTTGGCCGGGGTGTAGAGCTCCGGCAGCCGGTCGGTGACGAAGGTGTCGCCGTGCTCCCAGCCCAGGATCCAGCCGGCGAGGTCGCGCACCTCGGTCTCCGGGGGACAGATGCCGGCGGTGACCAGGTCGCCGCCGCGCAGCACCGCGACGCCGTCGGCGGTGAGCATGCGCCGCAGCTCGGTGAGATTGTCGCGGATCGCGTCGTCGAGGGGCCCCTCACGGGTGAGGTGGGCGATGACCTCGTCCTCGAGACTGCGCAGGCGGATGCGCTCGCGATAGGCCTGGGCCTCTTCCTTGGCCTTGATCTGGCGGGCGAGACCCCCGGCCAGGGCCCGGCAGGCGGCGCGGAGGTCGTAGGTCAGCAGCTTGGGCGCGGCGTTGTGACAGGCGATCAGGCCCCAGAGCACCCCGTCCTTGACGATGGAGATCGAGGCCGAGGCCCCCACCCTCATGTTGCGCAGGTACTGCATGTGGATCGGCGAAACGCTGCGCAGGACGGCGTCGCTCATGTCGAGGGCCTCGGCGGCGCGCCAGTCCGGGCGCAGGGGCGCGGGGACATAGGTCACGTCGGGGATCACCCGGACCAGGTTGCGCACATAGAGGGCGCGGGCCTGGCGGGGAATGTCGGAGCCCGGGAAGTGGTGATGCAGGAAGGATGGCATCTCGGGCGCCTTGGCCTCGGCCAGGACCGCGCCGGCCTCGTCGTCGAGGAAGTGGTAGATCATCACGCGGTCGAAGCCGGTGAGGGCGCGGAAGTCGGCCGCCGCCTGCTCGCAGAGGCTGGTCAGTCCCGAGGCGCGCTCGAAGGCCGCGCCGGCCTGTTCCAGGGCGCCTAGGATGGCCGAGGCCGGGACGATGTCCGGCGGTCCGGGTTCGAACTCGATGAGCACCACGTCGTCCGAGCGATGGGCGCTGACGTCGTGCAGGCGGCCGTCCGGCGCGCGCCACGGGCCGACGAAACCGCCCGAGCCGGCGAGCACCCGGGCCAGGTCGCCGACGATCCCGGGCGCGAGTTCGCCCACCGGGCGTCCGAGGCAGGTGGCGGTCGCGAACAGGACCTCGGCGGCGCCCGCCGCATGGGTGACGATCAGCCGGTCGGGATCGACCACCAGCAGCACCCCGTGCGGCTGGATCGCGCCGGGGATATGGATCGGCTCGCGATCGCAGTCGGTCTGGTCGATCGCGACCTGCGTCACGCCACTGGGGCCGGTTCGCAAAGCCAGCGTTCAGCCTGGGTGAAGCCCGTCACAGCGCCGCGCACCATGTGATCCAGCGCCTTGTCGGAGACCGCGCCCTCGCGCTCCAGGATCAGCACGAACTTGCGCCAGCGCTCGCCGGTCTCGGCGCCATAGGGGTCGAGGAAGGACAGGCCCTTCATGTTCAGGCCGCGGGCGGTGAGCGCACGGGCGATGACCTTGCCCCCCAGGGTCGAACCCTCAAGCACATAGAGGCGGCCCAGGGCGTCGGCCGCGTTGGTGGGGGCGGCGACCCGGCGTCCGGTCTGGGGCTTGCCGCCCAGGACCGCCAGATCGCTGGCCAGTTCCACCGAGCGGCGGCGGCCGGCATAGCCCAGGCCGACCATATCGGAGAGCAGCGGCGCCATCACCGCTTCCGACCCGAGGTGCCAGGCGTGGAAGCTCTCCACCAGCCGGCGCCGTTCGTCCGGCGCCGCGGCCCGTTCGACCATGCCGAGACGGGTTTCGAGGCGCTCATGCGCCTCGGCGGTGGCGGCGCGCAGCCGAGCGAGGACAGTTCCGACCATGTCGTTTTCCATGAGCGCACCCCCCGAGCTAGGACTAGCGAGGGCCCAAATGACTGTCCGTCGGATTTCCGACGATCAGCCGGCAGTAAGCGCCGTGGCCAGCCAATCAGTGAAAAGGCCGGCAGACGCCGACTGGTAGCGCTCCCGAGAGGGAATAGCCACCAAGCCTTGCCGGAACGGCGCAAAACCGCAGGGCGCGCGCAGGCGGCCGTCGGCCAGTTCGGCGGCGATCAGCCGCCGCTCCACCAGGGCGACGCCGAGACCGGTGATGGCCGCCTCGATACAGAGATGGGTGTGGGGGAAGCTGAGTTCGGTCGCCCCGGTCACCGTGCGGCCGGTGGCGCCCGACCACTGGTCCCAGGCGCTGGAGGTGAAGTCGTGGGCGATCCGGCAGGGCACGGCGATCTGAGCGCCCAGGATTTCATCCAGGAGATAGCCCGGCGCGCAGACCGGACCGAAGGCGACGGGGGCCAGTGGAATGGCGCGGGCCTGGTCGGCGGCGGGAAAGCCCTTCCAGTCCCAGGCGATCACCAGGTCGGCGCCCTCGTCGCGCATTTCGCGGGCCGAGGTCATGGACAGGCGAACGCGGATGTCGGGATGGGCGCGGTAGAAATCGGCCAGTCGCGGCGCCAACCAGCGGGTGGCGAAGGTGGCGCTGCAGGCCACATGCACGCCGGGGCCACGGGCCTCGTCGCGCACCCGGCGCCAGCCCTGCTCCAGGCGGTCCAGGGCCTCGGTCACCACAGTCTGGAGGGCTTGCCCTTGCGCGTTCAGGCGCAGGCCGGCGCCGGCCTTGTCGAACAGGGGGACGCCCAGATGGTCCTGCAGGCTGCGGATCTGGCGGCTGACCGCGCCGTGGGTGCGGCCCAGCTCCTCCGCCGCGCGGGTCACCGAGCCCAGGCGGGCGGCGGCGTCGAAGGCCCGGAGGGCCGAGAGCGGGGGCAGCTGGCGCATTTGTGAGAATTCCTCACCGATGAGGGCCGACTAGTCAATTTTGTTGCTGCGCTGCCTAGACCATAGTGGGGGCCTGGTGATGAAAGCTCACACATGCCCACCCTGACGACGATCGAAGACCTGGAAGCCCTCTATGGCCAGCCCGGCCCCTCCTCCACCCTGAAAGAACTGGACCACCTGAACGCCGAGTACCGCGCGGTGATCGAGGCTTCGCCCTTCGCGGCCCTGGCGACGGTCGGCCCGGAAGGCCTGGACTGCTCGCCGCGCGGGGACGCCGGCGAGGTGGTGCGGATCGGCGATGCGAAGACCTTGCTGATGCCCGACCGGCGGGGGAACAACCGGGCCGAATCGCTGCGCAATATTGTGCGGGACCCGCGGGTGGCCCTGCTGTTCCTGATCCCGGGATCAGGCTCGACCCTGCGGGTGAACGGGCGGGCGGAGCTGCGGACCGACGAGGATCTGCTGGAGACCTTCTGCATGGAGGGCAAGCCGCCGAGGTGCGTGATCGTCATCACGATCGAGACCGTCTTCTTCCAGTG
>JAYVDG010000441.1:0-4291 GCA_043749525.1 Phenylobacterium sp. | reverse complement strand
GCTTCGCTGCGGCCGGGATGACGTGGATGTGTTTGCTTGAAGGGGTTATCGACCCCTCATCCGACCGGTCTCCGACCGGCCACCTTCTCCCGCACGGGGAGAAGGATGACGGGATCACCCCTTCGCCATGTTGATCACGTGCATCTGGGTGAACTCCGAGAGCCCCTCCTCCCCCAGTTCCGTGCCGATGCCCGAGAGCTTGGCGCCGCCGAAGGGGATGTTGGGGGCGAGTTCGGCGTGTTTGTTGATCCAGACCGTGCCGGTGTCCATGCGGCCGGCCAGGTCCATGGCGCGGTCCAGGTCCTTGCTCCAGATCGAGCCGCCCAGACCATAGTCCGAGGCGTTGGCGCGGGAGAGCGCGTCCTCGCCGTCGCGGATCTTGATCACCGGAAGGACCGGGCCGAACTGCTCCTCGTCCACCAGCCGCGTGCCATCGCTGATGTCGCGCACGATGGTGGGGCGGATGAAGTAGCCCTTGCCGTCGTGCGGCACGCCGCCGGCGATGACCTTGCCCTGGGTCCGGGCCTCCTCGATGATCCCCAGCACCTTCTCGAACTGCGTCTTGTTCTGCAGCGGGCCCATGGTGGTCCCCTGCTGCAGGCCGTCCCCCACCACGGCGGCGTCGGCCAGGACCGCCAGCTCGTCGCACAGGGCGTCGTAGATGCTCTCGTGGACATAGGCGCGCTTGATGGCGATGCAGACCTGGCCGGAGTTCTGGAAGGCGCCGGAGAAGATCTTGCCCGCCGTCTCCTTGGGGTCGTTGCCCTCCAGCACGATGGCCGCGTCGTTGCCCCCCAGTTCCAGGGTGACTCGCTTGAGCGCCTCGGCCGCGCCGGCCATCACCTTCTTGCCGGTCTCGGTGGAGCCGGTGAAGGAGACCTTACGGATGTCGGGATGGGCGGTGATGGCGGCGCCCAGGTCGTTGGCGTCGGCGATGACGTTGAGCACCCCGGCCGGCAGGATGTCCTTCACCAGCTCGGCGATGCGCAGGGTCGAGAGCGGCGTCGTGGCCGCGGGCTTCAGCACCACGGTGTTGCCCGACAGCAGGGCGGCCGGCACCTTGAAGGCCATCAGGATCAGCGGGAAGTTCCACGGCACGATGGCCGCCACCACGCCCAGCGGGCGGCGGCGGCTAACGACGCGGCGGGCGTCGCTGTCTTCGATCACCTTCTCGGGCAGGTCCAGGCTGGCGAAGTAGCGGAAGAAGGCCGCGGCGCCGAACACCTCGCCCATCGCATCGGCCAAGGGCTTGCCCTGTTCCTGGGTCAGCAGGCGGGCGAGGTTCTGCAAATCCCCCTGGATGGCGTCGGCCATGGCGTTCAACGCCTTTCGCCGTTCGTCCATTGGGGTGTCGCGCCAGGCCGGGAAGGCGCGCTTGGCGGCGGCCACGGCCTGGTCCAGCTGGGCCTTGGAGGCCCGGGCGCACACCGCCAGCTCCTGCTCGGTGGCGGGATTGATGACCGACATGGTGGACGCGCCGTCCACGAGTTGGCCGTCGATGAGAAGCTTGAACGGGCCCATGGGGTCCTCCCGATATTTATGGTTGGCGCCACGATGGGCCGGTGACGCAGCGCAAGGCAAGGCGTCCGCGCCTGTCACCCAAAAGCCTCAGTCGCCCAGACTGGCGTACGGCCCCGGAACCACGGCGCAGGTTGGGCGTAGACTTACGCATGGGGGAGCGCCGAACCGGCGGTCCAGGAACGGACTTCGGACGGCGCTTCCATAGCCTTTTGCTGGGGATAGCAAACATGTCGCCGTCGCTTTCCGTGGTTTCCGACAACAATGTCGGCGCCCTCCCGCGTTCCGAAGCCCTCTCCACCCGCGTGCGCCGCCTGCAGGCCGAGGCCAAGGGCCTGGCCCGCGAGCACATCGCCGCCCTGGTCGCCGCCCTGCACGAGGCCGAGGCCCTCTCGGCCGAGATCGCCGACGGCGGTGAGGCCTACCCCGCCGGCATCCGCGACATCGCGCGCCGCCTGGCAGACGACGTCGAGAGCAAGGTGGCCACCATCGAGGCGATCAACTCTCGCCAGTAGGGTTTGGCCCGGCATGTGCACCGTAGCGCTTCAACCGTCCCCGTTTGGAGCGACAGCTATGGTCAGTCGTGTTGCGCGTACCCGTCCTCGTCTCGTCGAAGAGGCCCCCGCGATGAATGTCGTGGCCCTGCAGGCGCCCGCGCCCGCGCCGGCCGAGAAGCCCGCTCCGGCCACCGAGACCCTGGCCGAGCAGATCCGCCGTTTGCAGGGTGAAGCCAAGAGCCTGGCCAAATCCCACGTCGACGCCCTGCGCCTGGCGCTCATCGAGGTCGAGCGCCTGTCCGAGGAGATCGGTGAAGGCGGCGACGTCTATCCCACCGGCATCCGCGAACTGGCCCGCCGCTTCGCCGGCGAGACCGACGCCAAGGTGCAGGCGCTGATGGCCATCGTCGCGCGGACTTAGGTTCGCGTTTCAAGAACTTAGCCGACTTACGCATCCAAAGCGTAGGCGCTGCGTTAGCTCCCCGGTTGTTCAACATGGCCGCCCTCCCCGGCGGCCGGCCAGGGGATTGAATTCGATGTCCGACACCTTCACGCGCGTCCTGATCGGGGCCTTCGCCGCCGCCCTCATGACCACCGTTGCCATGGCCGGCACCATGGTCGCCGCCTCCCAGCCAGTGGCCTTCGGCCAGGGCCTGAGCCAGGACAGCCAGGGCTAACCCACCAAGTCGCCGAAGTCCTTGCTGCGCCGCAGCCAGGCGGCCGCGTAGCCGCAGATCGGTGTGATCTTCAGGCCCTTGGCCCGGACATTGGCGCTGAGCGCGGCCATCAGTCGGCCGGCGGCTCCGGTGCCGCGGAGCGAGGGCGGGCTTTCCACGTGGTCGAGATAAAGGCGCTCCCCGTTCAGACGATAATCGGCCCAGGAGGTCTGGCCCTGTTCGTCCATCTCGTAACGGTCGCCGGTGTCGCGCAGATCGGTCATGGTCCGATCATAACCCCCTCGCCCACGAGATCGATCCCCGTTAGCGTTCGCGAATGCGTGAGCGGGAGAGAGCGATGCGTTGGACAGTTGGGTTGGCCGCGTTGGCGATGCTTTGCCTGAGCGCCTGTAACAAGCCCGCCGAGAAGACCGACGCCGAGGCCGCTCCCGCCTTCGAGCCGTCCCAGACCCCGCCCAAGCGCAAGCCCGGCCTGTGGGAGCAGAGGGTCTCCAACGGCGACTTCCTGCAGACCAGCCGCATCTGCCTGGACGAGGCCACCGACGCCAAGATCAGCTTCTGGGGCTCCCAGGCCACCCGCGACATGTGCGAGAAGAACGTCTTCTCCAGCCGCGTGGCCGGCGGCTATCAGTTCAGCTCCGTTTGCGACATGGGCTCGGGCGGCAAGACCACCACCAGCGGCGTGGCCACAGGCGACTTCCAGTCCAAGTACCTGATCCAGGCGCAGAGCTCGACGGTGGGCGCCGCCGCGCCGCAGATGAACGGCCCGCACAAGATCACCGTCGAGGCCGCCTGGCAGGGCGCCTGCCCCGAGGGCTACAAGCCCGGCGACATGTCGTTGCCGGGCGGCATCAAGATCAACATCCTGGACCTGCCGGTTCCGCCTAAGAGCTAGACGAGCTCCACCGCCATGGCCGTGGCCTCGCCGCCGCCGATGCAGAGGCTGGCGACGCCGCGCTTGCCGCCTCCGGCCTCGAGCGCCGAGAGCAAGGTCGCCAGGATGCGCGCGCCGCTGGCCCCGACGGGGTGACCCAGCGCGCAGGCCCCGCCGTTGACGTTGAGCTTGTCGCGGTCGAGGCCCAGCTCCTGCTCGGCGATCATGGCGACGACCGCGAAGGCCTCGTTGACCTCCCAGAGATCGACATCGGCGACTGACCAGCCGGCCTTCTTCAGAACCTTGCGCATGGCCGGCACAGGCGCGGTGGTGAACAGGCCCGGCTCATGGGCATGGGCGGCGTGGCCGGCCACGCGGGCCACGATCTTCAGGCCCAGGCGCCGGGCGACCGACTCCCGGGTCATCACCAGGGCCGCCGCGCCGTCGCTGATGGAACTGGCGTTGGCCGCGGTGATCGCGCCGTCCTTGGCGAAGGCGGGCTTCAGCGTCGGGATCTTGGCCGGATCGGCCTTCATCGGCTGCTCGTCGGCCTCGATCAGCACCGCGCCCTTGCGGCTGACCACCTCCACCGGGACGATCTCGCGAGCGAAGGCGCCGGTCTCAGTCGCGCGCTTGGCCCGCGCCAGGCTCTGAATCGCGTAGTCGTCCATGGCCTGGCGGGTGAACTGGTAGGTCTTGGCGCTCTCTTCGGCGAAAGAGCCCAT
>JAYVDG010000440.1:0-4306 GCA_043749525.1 Phenylobacterium sp. | reverse complement strand
TCCTCGGCGGCGTAGGGGCCTTCGCGGCCTTTGCCCCGTCTGGCGAACCGCTCCAATTTCAAGACGTCCTGTCGCATCGTCCGGCCTGACCTCAGCCTCTTGCGTGAGGGAAGGGCGGAGGGAATTGGCAAAGCTGTTGAAGGCGCCGGTATTGATAGCAGACGCCGTAGTGGGACATATCTGGATGTGTCCGCCAGATCTCTGAGTTAACAGACCTCGAGGACGTGATGCGGTCAGCCTTAATACTGAATTCGGCACGTCTGAAATGCACGAACAGTAACCAAGCTGCCCTAGAACACGCGCGGGTTTATTGAAGAACCGAGTTTGGTGACCGTAGATTCTGCGCGACATCCTCTGAGCCTTGGATTGATGGAATTTACGGACCAGGCAAACCATGCACCCGAAGGCAACTGACATGTACGCAAGACGAATCGATCAGCTTCAGGCGAGCCTGGCGGCTCACGGCAAAATCGACGCTGAAATTCCAACTACCTCGTCGATTCCGTAAGAGCGCTTGTAGATCGGATTGAGGTGAGGGCTGTGGGCTACGAACGACCCGCGCCCATCATGATTAGGCTCCACGGCACCTTAGCGGCCTTCCTAGAGCCCTCCGCGGGTGGCCAGGGCGAACCACCTTGTCTGTATAAGGTGGTAGCTGGAGGCGGGCTCGAACCGCCGACCTGTGGGTTATGAATCCACCGCTCTAACCAACTGAGCTACCCAGCCATGAGCCACCCGCGGAGGCGCGGGTTATAGGGTGGGATGTTCGTCGCTTCAAGCGGCTTGGGTGCGGCGCAAAGCCCGGTTAGAGTTGCGGCTCATATGAGCGTGCTCCACCTCCTTGGAACGGCCGGCGAAGGCGGCGCGGAGACGTACTTCGTCGATCTCGTGTCGGCGCTGGCCCGCGCGGGCGTCAGCCAGGCCGCCGCCATCCGTCCCAATGCGAATCGGCAAGCCGCCCTGGCCTCCGCCGGGGCGCCCACCGGGACCTTCCGGTTCGGCGGCCCCATCGACTTTCTCACCAAGCCCAAGGTCGCCGGGTTCTCCCACAAGCACGATGTGAAGCTGGCCCTCGCCTGGATGAACCGGGCGGCGCGGCACACGCCGAAGGGCCCCGTGCGGATCGGCCGGCTGGGGGGCTACTACAACCTCAAATACTATCGCGGCTTCGACGAGCTGGTGGCCAATACCGAGGACATCGCCGAGTGGATCGTCGGCCAGGGGTGGCCGGCCGGCAAGGTCCGCTGCATCCCCAACTTCGCCGCCGCGCCGCCCGAGACCGCGCCGGCGGAACGCGGCCCGCTCAATACGCCCGCCGACGTCCCACTGCTGCTCTCCATGGGCCGGCTGCACGACGCCAAGGCCCACGACGTCACCCTCCGGGCCCTGACCCAGATTCCCGACGCCGTCCTGTGGATCGCCGGGGTCGGGCCCCAGGAAGCCAAGCTGAAGGCCATGGCCGCGGCGCTGGGCGTCGCCGACCGGGTGCGGTTCCTGGGCTGGCGCACCGACGCCTCGGCCCTCTACCGGGCCGCCGATGTCTGCGTCTTCCCCTCCCGCTACGAGCCCCTGGGCAATGTGGTGATCCAGGCCTGGGCCCACGGCTTGCCCGTGGTGGCCGCCGCCTCCCAGGGCCCCGCCGCCCTGATCCAGGACGGCGAGGACGGCCTGCTGGTCCCCGTCGATGAGGCCGACGCCTTGGCCGAAGCGACGCGGCGCCTGCTGGCCGACCCCATGCTGCGCATCCGTCTGGTGCAGAACGGCTCGGGCCGTGTCGAGGCCGAGTTCTCCGAGGCCGCCGTCGTCGCCCAGTGGCGCGCGCTGTTCGCCGACTACGGAGCCGCCTGATGTGCGGCATCGCGGGCGTGCTGCACGGAACCGCCTCCGCGCGGCCGATGATCGAGACCCTGACCCATCGCGGCCCCAACGGCATGCGCACCGAACAGGTGCGCGGCGGCTCGGTGGCCCACGCCCGCCTCTCCATCATCGACCTGGAGGGCGGCTGGCAGCCCTTGCATGCGGCCGGCGGCACGGTGATCGGCAATGGCGAGATCTACAACTATGTCGAACTGACCGCTGAGTTCGGGCTGGCTGGCGAGCTCTCCACCGGTTCGGACTTCGAACCCCTGCTGCACCTCTATGCGAAGGAAGGTCCGGCAGCCTTCCAGCGGCTGCGGGGCATGTACGCCTTCTGCCTGATCGGCGGCGATGGCCGCACCTGGCTGGTGCGCGACCCCTTCGGCATCAAGCCGCTCTATGTGCTGGAGCAGGACGGCGCGGTCTATTTCGCCTCGGAGCCGCGGGCCTTCGCGAGCCTGCTGGACGCCGAGCTGGACGAGGACCGGGCGCGTGAGCTGCTGGCCTTCAACTACACCCTGACCGGCGACACCATCTTCAAGGGCCTGAAGCGCCTGGCCCCCGGCGAGATCGTCGAGGTGATCGACGGGAAACTGCAGCCGTCGACCAAGCGCTCTTTCCTTTCCGCGCCGCCCGCCCGCGCCGCGGACGATGAGTCGGCGCTCCTCGACCAGCTCGACGCTGTTCTCGAGGACAGCGTGCGGGTCCACCAGCGGTCGGACGTGCCCTACGGCCTGTTCCTCTCCGGCGGCATCGATAGCGCCGCCATCGCCACCCTGATGTCGCGGCTCAACGCCCGGCCGGTCACCGCCTTCACCTGTGGCTTCGATGCGCGCGGCGCCAAGGACGAGCGGGGCCAGGCCGAGCGGGTGGCCCGGGCCCTGAACCTCGACTGGCGCGAGACCCGCTTCGATGAGGCCGACTTCTGGCGGATCCTGCCTCAGGTCGCCTGGGCCCTGGACGACCCCACCGCCGACTACGCCACCCTGCCCACCTACAAGCTGGCCGAGGCCGCCAAGGGGACGCTCACCGTCGTGCTCACCGGCGAGGGCGGCGACGAGCTGTTCGGCGGCTATGGCCGCTATCGCAAGGCCCTGCGTCCCGGCTGGCTGGGCGGCCGCCCGGCCGAGCCTCGCCCCGACGACGCCCAGGCCCTGGCCCGCTGGCGCGCCCAGGCGAAACCGCCCGCCGGCTTGACGCGCCTGCAGCAGGCCCAGTGGGCCGACATCGCCACATGGCTGCCGGGTGACCTGCTGCTGAAGCTGGACCGCTGCCTGATGGCCCACGGGCTGGAGGGGCGCACGCCGTTCCTCGATCCCCGCGTCGCCGACTTCGCCTTCCCCCTGCCCGACCGGTTCAAGGTGCGAGGGCGCTATGGCAAGTGGCTGGTGCGCAAGTGGCTGGAGCGGGTCTGCCCCGCCGCCGACCCCTGGGCGCGGAAACAGGGCTTCACCGTCCCCGTCGACGCCTGGATCGCGCCGCGCGCCGCCGACCTCGGCGAGGCGATCGGCAGGGTCGAGGCCGTGCGGCGGCTGCGGACACCCGAGGCGGTGCGGTCTACCTTCAAAGGCGGCGGCGCCGAGCGCTGGCCGCTGCTGTTCTACGCTGTCTGGTCGCTGATCCATCTTGAGGGCGCGGCCCCCAACGACGCCCTAGCCCAGGTGGCCGGGACAATTTGATTATAAATTTCAGGGAGATTCTTATGCGCCGCCTTCTCTTCACCGCCGCCGTCGCGGCCCTCGTCTCGGCTTGCGGGCCCTCCCAGGCCGCCCCGGTGGAGACCCGTCCGCCGAACGCGCCGAACCTGACTCCGGCCTTCCCCAACCAGACCCGCGCCCCTGAGACGAAGGCCGGCGTCGAATTCGAGGTGAAGACCGTCGCCGAGGGCCTGGAAAACCCCTGGGCCATCGCCTTCCTGCCCGACGGCAAGATGCTGGTGACCGAGCGGCCGGGGCGGCTGCGCATCGTCACGTCAGACGGCAAGCTGAGCGAGCCGGTGGCCGGCCTGCCCGCCGTCTACGTCAAGGGCCAGGGCGGCCTGCTGGGCCTGGCCATCGATCCGGCCTACGCCAAGAACGGCCTGATCTACTGGAGCTTCGCCGAGAACCCGTCGGGCAAGCTCACCAACACCGCCGTGGCCCGCGGCAAGCTGGTGATCGGCGCCGACGGCCAGGGCAGGATCGAGAACGCCACGGTGATCTTCCACCAGGCGCCGTCGATGGAATCCACCCTGCACTACGGCGGCCGCCTGGTCTTCGCGCCCGATGGCAAGCTGTTCATCACGCTGGGCGAACGCTCCATCCTGCCGGGCCGCGTCCAGGCCGAGCGACTGGATGGCCTGCTGGGCAAGGTGGTGCGGCTCAATTCCGACGGCACGGTCCCGAAGGACAATCCCTTTGTGAAGACGCCCGGCGCCCGGCCCGAGATCTGGTCCATCGGCCACCGCAAC
>JAYVDG010000439.1:0-4306 GCA_043749525.1 Phenylobacterium sp. | reverse complement strand
TCGCCCAGGAGGTGCTGCGGTTGTCTGGCCTATTGGCAGAGCTGATGCCGGGGGAGGGCGAGGTGCTGGGCCTGGCCGCTCTGGTCCGCTTCGCCGAGGCCCGGCGGCCCGCGCGGCTTGACGACACCGGCGCGATGCTCCCCCCGAGTGAGCAGAACATGGGCCTCTGGCGCGGCGACCTGATTGGAGAGGGCGCGCGCCTGCTGGACGTCGCCGCCGACCTGGGCCGGACCGGACCCCGGCAACTGTTGGCCGCCATACACGCCCTGCACCTGTCGCGGCGGGAAACTGGTGTCACCCCCTGGCCCGACATCGTCGAACTCTACGACGCCCTGACCCTGTTCCGCCCCGACGCCGTGACGGCGGTGAACCGCGCCGTGGCGGTGGGGGAGGCGCGTGGCGCGCGAGCGGGACTGGCGGCGCTGGACGCGGTTCCGGGCGTCGGACGGCTGACCGGCTGGCTGCCCTACCAAGCGGCGCGCGCCGGGCTCTGCGACCGGGCCGGCCTGACGGGGGAGGCAGCTGCCGCCTATCACGCGGCCCTGGCGCTGACCCCCGCACCGGCTGAACGGCTCTACCTGCAACGCCGGCTCGCGGCCCTGACCTGAGGTTCGCGCTTTCCTTCCGCGCGTCCGGGGCGATAAGCCTAGGGCATGGACGCCGACCTGAACCTCGCCACCGCCCCCTTCCGCGACGCCCGTTACGCCCCGCGCCGCGTCGAGATCGAGCATCGGGACAACGGCGAGATCATCGTCAGCAACCCGACCCCCTTCTCTAACGCCTTCTCCACGACGACGGAGGCCCTGACCCATTGGGCGGCCAGGACGCCGACGGCCATCTGGCTGGCGGAGCGCTCCGGCGACGGCTGGCGGACCATCTCCTACGCCGAGGCGCTGGGGGCTATATCCGCCATGGCCGGAGGCCTGCGCGAGCTCGGCGTCGTCAGTGAGCGGCCTCTGCTGATCCTCGCCCGCAACGGCATCGATCACGCCCTGATCAAGTACGCGGCCATGAGCCAGGGCATGCCCGTGGCGCCCGTCTCGCCGCAGTACGGCCTGCCGGGCGCCAACCTCT
Source organism: Phenylobacterium sp. (assembly GCA_043749525.1). Classification (GTDB taxonomy): domain Bacteria; phylum Pseudomonadota; class Alphaproteobacteria; order Caulobacterales; family Caulobacteraceae; genus Phenylobacterium. The sequence continues at coordinate 3,232 of JAYVDG010000439.1, read as the reverse complement.
CGCGGCTGGCCCATGCGGTGGAGGTGCTTAAGCCCGCCGCGATCTACACCGAGGACGCCGATCTGTTCATCGCCGCCCTGGAGGCGCCGTTCCTGGCCGGCCTGCCGGTGATCGCCGGCAAGAACCCGCGGGCGGGCGACGTGCCGCTGGACCGCCTGCTGAAGTCCCGGCCCGCCGCGCCGACGGCCCAGCCCGACGACCACGCCAAGTATCTGCTGACCTCGGGCTCCACCGGCCTGCCCAAGGCGGTGATCTGCACCCATCGCGGCATGGCCTGGAACTCCGCCCAGATCCGCGCCTGCTTCGAGGACGACGAGGCCCCGGTGATGGTCAATTCGGCGCCCTGGAGCCACAGCCTGGGGGCCAACTCCATCCTGCACATGTCCACCCACCGGGGCGGGGCGGTCTATATCGACGCCGGCCAGCCGGTGGCCGGGCGCTTCGCCGAAACGGTGCGCAACCTCAAGGACATCGCGCCGACCTACCAGAACATGGTGCCCGCCGGCTGGATGCTGTTCGCCGGCGAGCTGGAGCGGGACGAGGAACTGGCGAGGACCTTCTTCTCCCGCGTCCGCCTGCTGCAGTACGGCGGCGCCGCGCTCGGCCAGGAGATCAACGACCGTATCCAGGCCGTCGCCGTCCGCACGGTGGGAGAGCGCATCTCCTTCGCTTCGGGCTATGGCGCGACGGAGACAGGGCCGACGGCGGCCACGGTCCACTGGCACAATGGCCGCATGGGCCTGATCGGTCTGCCGGTGCCGGGCACGACGGTGAAGCTGGCGCCATCGGGCGAGAAGCTGGAGTTCCGGGTCAAGGGTCCGCAGATCACGGCGGGTTACCTCGGCCGCCCCGACCTCACCGCCCAGAGCCGGGACGAGGAGGGCTTCTACCTGCTGGGGGACGCCGCGCGCTTCGTCGATCCCGACGACCCGTCCCAGGGCATGGTCTTTGACGGCCGGCTGTCGGAGAACTTCAAGCTGGCCAGCGGCACCTTCGTCACCGTCGGCGACCTGCGGGTGGCCGCCGTCTCGGCCGTCGGCGACGCCGTCACCGACGCGGTGGTCTGCGGCGAGAACCAGGAGGGGGTCGGCCTGATGTTCTACCCCAACCCCGACATCGCCCCAGTTGCCGTGGCCGCCGCCGTACGCCTGGGCCTGGAGGCGTTCAACGCCCGGGCCAAGGGCGCGGGGGGCCGTATTGGCCGGGCCCTGGTGCTGGATGGCCCACCCGACGCCGGCGCCGGCGAGATCACCGACAAGGGCTACATCGCCCAGGCCCTGGCGCGCTCGCGGCGTGCCGAAACCGTGGCGACGCTGTTCGCCGATCCCCCTTCTCCCAATGTGATGGTGTTCTGACATGAATGGCGCCGACGCCCTGATCGAGACGCTCGTGGACAACGGCGTCACCGCCTGTTTCGCCAATCCCGGCACCAGCGAGATGCAGTTCGTCGCCGCCCTGGACCGGCAGCCGAAGATGCGGCCGGTGCTGTGCCTGTTCGAGGGTGTGGCCACCGGCGCCGCCGACGGCTATGGCCGCATGAGCGACACGCCGGCCTGCACCCTGCTGCACCTGGGGCCCGGCTATGGCAACGGCCTGGCCAACCTGCACAACGCCCGCCGCGCCTACACCCCGATCATCAACGTGATCGGTGACCACGCCACCTATCACCGGAAGTACGACGCGCCGCTGAACTCCGACATCCCGTCCATCGTCGCGGCCAACTCGGTGTGGGTGAAGTCCGCCGATACGCCCGACACGGTGGCCGCCACTGCCGCAGAAGCCATCACCGCCAGCTACGGTCCGCCCGGCGGTCCGGTCAGCCTGATCCTGCCCGCCGACTCCGCCTGGCTGGAGACCAAGGTGTCCAAGGCCATCGCCTCTGGCCCCCACCGCGCCAAGCCGGACGCCACCAATGTCGAGGCGGTCGCCAAGGCTATCAAGGCCGCCGCCAAGCCGGTGATCCTGCTGGGGGGCCGCGCTGTGCGCGCCGACGCCCTGGTCCAGGCCGCCCGACTGCAGGCCGCCGGCGTCCGGGTCATGGCCGACACCTTTGTCTCCCGCCAGCCGCGCGGGGCGGGGATCTTCGCGCCCGCCCGCATGCAGTATTTCGGCGAGGCGGCGCTGGCCGACCTCGAGGGGACCGACCTGATGGTCTATGCTGGCACCACCATGCCGGTGGCCTTCTTCGCCTATCCGGACCGGCCCAGCGTCCTGGTGCCCGAGGGCTGCGCCACCCTGACTCTGGCCGACCGCGAGACCGATTCCGTGGCCGCATTGGCGGCGCTCGCCGATGCGCTCGGCGCGCCGGCGACCGGTCCAAGCCAGCCGCTGAAGCTGCCCGAGACCGCGCCGACCGGCGGCATGACCCCGCAGAGCGCGGGGCTCTCCATCGCCCGCCACCTGCCCGAGGGCGCGATCATCTGCGACGATTCCGTGACCTCCGGCGGCGGGGTGGCCGTGCCCTGCATGACCGCCCGGCCGCACGACGTCCTGGCGCTCACCGGAGGCGCCATCGGCATCGGCATGCCGCTGGCCATCGGGGCGGCCGTGGCCTCGCCCGACCGCAAGGTGGTGTCGCTGAATGGCGACGGCTCGGCCATGTACACAGTCCAGAGCCTGTGGACGATGGCCCGCGAGAACCTCGACATCACCGTCGTGGTGTTCGCCAACCACTCCTATCGCATCCTCAATATCGAGATGGGCCGTACCGGCTCCGGCAATCCCGGTCCGTCGGCGTCCAAGCTGCTGGACCTGGGCGACCCCAAGATCGACTGGGTCTCCCTGGCCAAGGGCCTGGGCGTTTCGGCCGTCCGCTGCGAGACCGCTGAGCAGTTCGAGACCGCCTTCGCCCGCGCCATGAGCGAGCCCGGCCCCAAGTTCATCGAGGCGGCGATCTAGCGCGCAAGATCAAGGCCCGCGGGTTCGCCCCGCGGGCCTTTTTTTTTGTCGGACGTCTGAAAGCCTAGACGTTGCCGGGCAGCTTGCAGTCCTTCGAGAAGGCGCAGCCGATGACGCCGACCACCGAGAGCGGGCTCGGGGTGTATTCCACGATGTAGCCCTTCAGACCGTCGGCGCAGGCGACTTCGAGATAGCCGGTGCCCTTGGTGGTCTTGCCGATGAAGCGGGTGGCCGAGACGGCGCAGTCGTTCTTGCCCATCTTCTTCAGGTCCGCCGTCACCAGCGGGAAGGCCGAGTCGGCCTTGGTGAAGGAGCAGCGGTAGCCGGCCACGGG
>JAYVDG010000438.1:0-4307 GCA_043749525.1 Phenylobacterium sp. | reverse complement strand
CGAGGCCGGTAGAGTGGCCCTCGAAGACGATCTGCTCAGCGGTGACGCCCTGGCCGAGGAAGCGGGCCAGCACCGCCTGCTGCAGCACCGGATCGAGGAAGTAGCGGTACTTGAGCAGCAGCCTGGAGCCCGCCCGCCCCTTCAGGATCGCCGCCCAGGCCGCCACGGTGGCGTCGTTCAGCCGGGCCGGGTGGTTGAAGCTGGCGAAGGTGACGTAGCCGCTTTTCAGGGCCGGGGTCGGGGTCGGGTCGAGGCGTTCGCCTGGCCGGAAGGGGGCTGCGATGGGGCCGAGGCGCCAGATCTCCTCCACGAATAACTCGTCGTCGTCAGGCGCCTTGGCGCCGTCGGCGTGCAGGACATAGTCCATGGCCGCGAGACCCGTGGTCTGGACATAGTTGATCCAGGCCGCCTGGATCGGTGCGGGCTTCAGGGCAAAGACCCCCAGTCGCCCGTCGGCGGTATGGCCCCAGAGGTCGATCAGGATGTCGATGCCGTCGCTGGCGATCAGGTTGGCGGCCTCGATGTCGCTGAGCGTCCCGATGCCCCGCACGGCGGTGGCGCGGATGCCGATCTCGGTCTGCGGGTCGGCGCAGTAGATGAAGACGTCGAGCTGATCGAGGTCGTGGTTCTCCAGCACCGGGACGATGAACGGATTGAGCTGGCTGCGCATCAGGGTGGGGGCGACATAGCCGATCCGCAGCCTGCGGCCGACGAGGTCGGGATTGGCGAAGGGCAGGTTTGCAGGGGGCGGCGCGTAGAGCTGCGCCCACCGCCGGGCCTCGGCCGCATGGAGGTGGACCCCGTTCTCCGCGAAGAAGCAGGCATAGAGCAGGAACTCGTGGGCGGTGGAGCTCTTGAAGGTGTCCGCCGCCAGGCTGAACACGGTGATGGCCTCCGGGACGCGCCCCTGGTGCAGGAGGGACAGTCCCCATCGCATGATCACATAGAACGTCGCGCTGGGCTGCGGCGCCAGCTGGCCAAAGGCGGCCGACGCCAGGCCCATCTGGCCGTCGGCATAGGCCTGATCGCCGATCTGCAGGGCATAGTCGGGCTCGGAAACGAAGCGACCCATGTCGACTCCGTCCTGCTCGCTGATCGCCTGCAGGGCGTGGAAGGTCTGGGCGTCCAGCAGCCAGGACCGCTGGCCCTCGACGTCGCCCACCGCGCCCAGGGCGGCGGCCATGGCGTAGTGCAGCCGGTGGTCGTAGATCGGGATCTCGATGAGGGTCTGCAGCCGATCGACCGCCTCCAAGATCCGCCCCGCCGCGATGTCGGCCTGGGCCTGCGCGATCTCGGCGTCCAAGTCAGGCTCGTCGCCAGGAATGTCCATCGGGTCCTCGGCGGGCATGCATCGGCGGGCAAATCACGGTTAAGTCGAGAGGTAGGACGATCCACTGACTCAGGCGAGGCAAAAGGTTGGGAACGGCGGCGCGACATATGGCCGGACGCCGCCCATGATCGCTGCGATCATGCAGCCCTACCTGCTGCCCTATATCGGCTATTTCCAGCTGATCGCGGCGGCCGACGTCTTCGTCATCTATGACGATGTCCAGTACATGCGCGGCGGCTGGATCAACCGCAACCGCATCCTGCTGAACGGCGCGCCGCACTGGCTGACCCTGCCGGTGGAACACTCCGGCGAGGTAAGGACCCAGATCCGCGACACCCGCTATCAGCTCACCGAGGCGAACCTGAAGAAGCTGTCGGGCCAGCTGGACGCCGCCTATCGAAAGGCGCCGCGGGTCGCGGCGGTGAGGCCGCTGCTGGAGGCTATCCTGGCGACGCCGGACCCCAATGTGGCGGTGTTCAACGCGGCGGCGATCGGTGCGGTGTGCCAGGCTCTCGGGATCGGCACGAAGATCGTGCGCGCCTCGGAAATCGGCCGCGACACCACCCTGACCGGCCAGGAAGCGGTGATCGACATCTGTCGCCGGCTGGGCGCCGACCACTACGTGAACGCCGCCGGCGGGGTGGACCTCTACCAGGCCGACGTCTTCGCTGAGCAGGGCCTGAAGCTGAGTTTCATCCGGTCGGCGGCGCCGGCCTACCGCCAGTTCGCCGAACCCTTCGTGGCCAACCTCTCCATCGCCGACCTGCTGATGTTCTGCGAGCCCGGCCAACTGGCCGAGCAGGTGGCCGCCTACAGCCTGACAGCCGCATGAGCGACCTGCCGATGATCGGCCTGCACGGCGCGCCGCGTTCAGGCACCACCTGGATCGGGCAGATCTTCAACAGCGCGCCGGAGGTGGCTTTCCGCTTCCAGCCCTTCTTCGCCCACACCTTCCGGCCCCGGATCGACGCGGTGACCTCGGCGGCCGAACTGGACCAGATCCTGGCCGAGATCGCGGAGACGCAGGACGACTTCATCCTGCAGCGCGGCGATGGTCGGATGGCCAAGGACGAACTCGCCTTCGCGAAGTCGGCGGTCGCCCGGGTCGTCTACAAGGAGGTGCGTTATCACCACCTGCTGCCGGTCCTGATGCAGATCCCGCGGTTCAAGGGTGTCGGCATCATCCGCGATCCGCTGGAGGTGCTGGCCTCGTGGAAGGCCGCGCCGCGCGAGTTCAATCCGGTCTGGGACTTCGGCGCGGAGTGGCGCGAGGCGGGTCTGAAGAACGGCGGGCGCATTGGGGAATTCTACGGCTACGAGGGGTGGAAGCGCGCGGCCCTGATTTTCCAGGACATGGCGGCGCAATATCCCGATCGCTTCCGCATCCTGCGTTATGGCGACCTGACCGCCGACCCCGTGGGCCTGGTCACCGACCTGTTCGGTTTCCTGGGTCTGGCGATGACCGACCAGACGACGGCGTTCCTGGCGCGCTCCACCAGCCGGGACGACGGCGACACCTATGGTGTGTTCCGCGACCTTTCGCGGCGGGCCGAGCCGGATCTGCCCCCCGATGTCCGCGCAGCGGTGCTTGAAGACGTCGCCCGCTGCGACCTTGCGACCTACCTGGCCTAAGCGTTCATTAACCACGACCATGGTCACGTGCGGGCTCATCAAGGTGGGGTTCCTTGCGCAGCGCAGCAACAGTCAAGCTTCCGACCATCGCCCCCGGCAACCTGCCGGTCGCCCGCCCGCGCCTGCCCTCCGCCGACGACATCTTGCCCTATCTGCGCCGCATCGATGACGCCCGCTGGTACTCGAACTTCGGGCCGCTGCTGACCGAGCTCGAGCTGCGTCTGGCCAGCCGCTTCTCCGACGACGCCAGGGCCACCACCGTGGTCAACGCCACCCAGGCCCTGACCCTGACCCTGCAGGCCATGGACCTGCCGGCCGGCAGCCTGGTGGCCACCCCCTCCTGGACGTTTGTCGCCGCCGCCCACGCCATCGCCCGGGCGGGTCTGGTCCCCTGGTTCCTCGACGTCGATCACGCCAGCCAGATGCTGGACCCCGCCCTGGTCCGTGACTTGCTGGCCGCCGCGCCGGGCAAGGTCAGCGCCGTCCTGCCGGTCGCCGCCCATGGCGCGATGCCCGATATCGAGGCCTGGCTCGCCTTCCGCGAGGAGACCGGCCTGGCGGTGCTGCTGGACGCGGCGGCGGCCTTCGATGCCGCCCGCGACGCGCGCCTGCCCACGGTGGTCAGCCTGCACGCCACCAAGGTGCTGGGCGTGGGGGAGGGCGGGTTCCTGGTCACCGACGACGCGGCCCTGGCCACCCGGGTCCGCCACATGACCACCTACGGCTTCAAGGGCAGCCGTGAGGCCCAGATCCCCGGCACCAACGCCAAGCTCAGCGAATACACCGCCGCCGTCGGTCTCGCCGCCCTCGACAAGTGGCCCGCCGACCGCCTGCGCTTCTTCCTGGCCGCGCAGCACACCCGGATCGGCCTGGCCATGACGCCGTCGGTCGTGTTGCAGCCGGGCTGGGGGGCGGACTGGGTCACCAGCGTCTGCGTCGTCCGCCTGCCGGAAGGCTGCGCCGACGCCGCCACCGAGACTCTCCTCGGCCACGGTGTCGAGACCCGCCGCTGGTGGGGCGATGGCTGCCACCTCAGCGGCGCCTTCGCGGCCTATCCCAGGACCGAGCTGCCGATCACCGAACGGCTGGCCCGCTCGGTGATCGGGTTGCCTTTCGCCATCGACCTGGCCCGCGAAGACGTGGATCGTGTCGTTCTGGCCTTGAGGACCACCCCGGGGATCGCCTGATGAACGCCCAGAAGATCGCGCCGCGCCACCACCATGCCGCCGTCGAGGACTTCATCGAGGGCGGCGCTCATCTGTTCGACAAGCCCGTGGACCCGGCGGCGTCGGCGGCCCTGCTGGCGGAGATCCGCGCCGACCGCTACTTCGATCACCGGCTGTTC
>JAYVDG010000437.1:0-4308 GCA_043749525.1 Phenylobacterium sp. | reverse complement strand
TCTACAATCTCTGCGACGACGAACCGGCGCCCAACAGCCAGGTGGTGGCTTATGCCGCGAAGCTGCTGGGGATGGCCCCGCCGCCTGAGGAACCCCTCGACCTCGACGCGCTCACCCCGGCGGCGCGGCGCTTCTACGCCGAGACCAAGCGGGTCTCAAACGCCCGCGCCAAGGCCGAACTCGGCTGGCGGCCACAGTATCCCACCTACCGGGAGGGGCTGGCCGCGATCCTGGCCGGGGGCGGCTAATCACCGCTGCGGACTGTCCGGACACCTTTTTCCTGTCACACGGGCGCGAGATAGGCTTGGCTAGCCTCGCGACAGCCTCTGAAGACGCACATCATGACCGAGCCCAGACGACTGAAGAAAAGCGAATCCCTGGAGATTCGGATTCCCTATCCGACCAAGGAAGCCTTCATGGCCCGCTGTCGGGCCGATGGCCGCTCGGCCAGCGAGTCCCTGCGCGCCTTCATCGACCAGCAGCTCGAGGCGCCCGCCAAGCCGCGCTTCTCCCGCAAGACCCTGCGCCTCATCGCCGGCGCCGCCATCGCCGCGGCGGTGGGCGCCGCGGCCCTGCCGTCACTGGCCCGCCCCAGCATGGCCGCCGCCCAGTTCGAGCGCATCGATGCGAACCACGACGGCGTCATCAGCCGCGCCGAGTTCGCCGCCCGCTAATTCAAGGAATGGAAGGCGCGGCTCACGTCGAAGCGGGTCACCCAGGTCCAGGGCTTGAAGATCGAGGCCCCGCCCTTCCAGGACACCAGGATGATGCGCGCCTTGCCCACCAGGTTCTCGGCGGGTACGTAGCCGACCCCGATCTCCTGCGGCCAGCGGCTGTCGAGCGAGTTGTCGCGGTTGTCGCCCATCATGAAATAGTCGCCCTCCGGCACCACATAGACGTCGGTGTTGTCGCCCTCATGGTCGGGGGCGCGGTCGAAGGTGACGTAGGTGGCGCCGTTGGGCTTGGGCTCGGCGTACTGCATCACCTGCACCCCCGGATCGCCGGGGTCCTCGGTGACGCCCAGCGGTTTGCGAGCGATCGCCTTGCCGTTGACGAAGACCTGGCCGCCCACCACCCGGATGCGGTCGCCGGGCAGGCCGATCAGCCGCTTGATGTAGGTGATGGATTTGTCGCGAGGCAGGTGGAAGACCACCACGTCACCCCGCGTGGGCAGCTTGTTCATGATCCGGCCGTGGAAGATCGGCGGGCTGAACGGGATGGAGTGGGCGCTCCAGCCGTAGTCGTACTTGGAGACGATGATGTAGTCGCCCTTCAGTAGGGCGGGCTCCATCGACTCCGAGGGGATCGTGAAGGGCTGGAAGAAGATCACCCGCAGCACCAGGGCGATCAGCAGGGCGTAGCCGACCGTCTTGGCGATCTCGATGAACTCGGAGGCGGCGGTCGCGGGGGGCTGATGCGTTGTCATGGCCAAGGTTTCGCTCAGAGCCCGGCGCGCGGCAACCAAAGTCCTGTCCGGACACGCCGGTTCTCAGTCGGGACAGACCTCTTCGAGGGCGGCCAGCAGGCGCGCGAGGTCTTGGGGCCGCGACAGCCGGTGGTCGCCATCCTTGATCAGACTGAACACCACGTCGTCGCTGTTGAGCGCCTGGGCCAGTTCCAGGGCGTGGCGCCAGGGCACGTCGGGATCGGCCCCGCCCTGCAGGATGCGCACCGGCGCGGTGATCGGCACGGGGCCGGGCAGGATCGACCAGCGGGCGCCGTCCCCCAGCAGATTGGCGGTGATCGGATAGGGGTCGCCATAGTCGCTGGGCCGCAGCCAGACGCCGTCGCGGGCCAGGGCCTCGCGGCCGGCCGCGTCGATCTCCGGCGCCATCAGCTTCTCGGTGAAGTCGGGCGCCGGCGCGATCAGCACCAGGGCCTGGATCCGCTCAGGCCTCACGGCGGCGGCCAGGCAACTGATCCAGCCGCCCATGGAGGAACCCACCAGGACCAGCGAGCCCTCGGTCAGCTCGTCCAGAACCGCCAGCGCATCCGCCCGCCAGCGGGTGATGGTCCCCTGCGCGAAGTCTCCACTGGACTCGCCGTGGCCGAAATAGTCGAAGCGGACATAGCCTCGGCGCCGCTCGGCCGCCCACTCCGCGATGGCCTGCGCCTTGGTCCCGGCCATGTCGGAGCGGAAGCCCCCCAGCCAGACCACCGTCGGGCCCTCGCCCGCCACCCTGCGCCATGCCAGCCGCTCGCCGTCCGGCCGCGCCAGGAAACCCGTCTCTTCGCTCATGGCCGATCAATAGCCCGTGCGCGAGGGTCCGTCAGCGTGCGACGGGCTTTACGCGCCCTCGCAGTGCGTTATGCAGATGGCCGTGACACTGCCTCCCAACTTCACATTGCTGCAGGTCGTCCCCGAGCTTGAGACCGGCGGCGCCGAACAAACCACGATTGATGTGGCCAACGCCGTGGTGCGCGCCGGCGGCAAGGCCCTGGTGGCCACCCGCGGCGGCCGCATGACCGCGCGGTTGGAGGCCGATGGCGGCCGCCTGGCCCAGATGCCGGTGCAGTCGAAGAACCCCCTGGTGATGCTGGGCAACGCCGCGCGCCTGGTGGATTTGATCCGTAAGGAGAACGTCTCCCTTGTCCACGCCCGCAGCCGGGCGCCGGCCTTCTCGGCTCTGTGGGCCGCCCAGGTGACGGGGACGCCCTTCGTGGCCACCTATCACGGCATCTACAACGCCAAGACCAAGCTGAAGCGCTGGTACAATGCGGTGATGACCCGCGGCGACCTGGTGATCGCCAATTCCGACTATACCCGCGACCACGTCCGGGGAGAGCACGATCTGCCGCCGGAAAAGATTGTCACCATCCCGCGCGGCGTCGACCTGGACCGCTTCAACCCGGCCTGGGTGAGCCGCGAGCGGCTTCAGGCCCTGCGCGAGGCCTGGGGGATCGCGCCCGACGACAACCGGGTGAAGATCCTGCTGGGCGGGCGCCTGACCCGCATCAAGGGCCACCCCACCATCATCGAGGCCGCCGCCCGCATGAAGGCCGCCGGGCAGTCGAACTTTCTGATCATCTTCGCCGGCGACGACCAGGGCCGCACCGACTACCGCGAGGAACTCGAAGCTTCGATCAGCGACCAAGACCTCTCGGCCGAGATCAAGCTGGTGGGCCATTGCGACGACATGCCGGCCGCCTGTCTGGTCTGCGATCTGGCCATCCTGCCCACCACCGTTCCGGAATCCTTTGGCCGCACCGCCGTGGAGCCCCAGGCCATGGGTCGCCCGGTGATCGCGTCGAGCCACGGCGGCGTCACCGAGACCGTGCTGGACGGCAAGACCGGCTGGCTGGTCGCGCCCGGCGACGCCCCGGCCTGGGCCGCCGCCATGACCCACGCCATCGAGCTTGGGCCTGTCGAACTTCGCAAGATGGGGGAGCTTGCCTCGGCCCGCGCCCGCCAGCTCTATTCCGCCGAGGCCATGTGCGCGGCCACAATGGAAGCCTATGAACGCGTGCTGACGGCGAGGGCCCATGGCGCGTGAGATCAGGAAGATCCTGGTGATCAAACTGTCGGCCCTGGGCGATTTCGTCCTGGCGCTGGCGGCCATGAAGAAGATCCGCGAGGCGCACAAGCGCGCCCACATCACCCTGTTGACCACCCCGCCGTTCGAGGGGCTGGCCAAGAGCTCGCCGTACTTCAACGCCGTGGAGACCGACGGCAAGCCCAATGGCCCCGGCGAGTGGCTGGCCCTGCGGTCGCGGATCAAGAAGGCCAAGTACGACCGGGTCTATGACCTGCAGACCTCCTCGGCCTCCAACCGCATCTTCCAGATGCTGCGGCCCTTCCCGCCGGAGTGGTCGGGGATCGCGCTCGGCTGCGCCCTGCCGCACAAGAACCCGCACCGCAATTCCATGCACACCCTGGAGCGCCAGGCCGACCAGCTGAAATATGCCGGCATCTGGCCCGACGCCCCCACCGAGCCCGGCAGCGCCCCGCCGCCGGACCTCTCCTGGGTGCTGCGCAAGGCGCCGCAGGAACGTCCCGTGGCCGGCGGCGTCATGCCCAGGCCCTACGTCCTGTTCATTCCCGGCGGCTCGGCCCACCGGCTGGACAAGCGCTGGCCGGTGGACCGCTACGGCGAGCTGGGCAAGATTCTCTACGAGCGCGGCTTTGACATCGTCATCCTGGGCGGCCCCCAGGAGAGCGGCGAGGCGCGCCAGATCCAACGCTATGTGGGCAAGGCCCGCGACCTCACCGGCCGCACCGACTTCGCCTCCATCGCCCTGATCGGGGCCAAGGCCGCCCTGGTGGTCGGCAACGACACCGGGCCCCTGCACCTGGCGGCGGCCACCGGC